>JAFGKP010000047.1 GCA_016928455.1 Methanomicrobia archaeon | reverse complement strand
CAGTTTACCGATCTCTCTGGAGGAGCGGCTATCACCGCATGGCTCTGGGACTTCGGCGATGGCAACACTACCAATAATACGCTGCAACACCCGGCCCACACCTATGCGAATCCCGGACTCTATACTGTCTCGCTTACCGTCACGAACGCCAGAGGTAGCGATTCCGCCACCAGAGTGGATTTCATTACCGTCATGTCACCCGGTAATGATTCCGTACCGGTCGCGTACTTCGTCGCTTCACCACGTACCGGACCCGCACCGCTCACGGTCCGGTTCACCGATCTTTCTGGAGGAGCAGATATCACCGCATGGCACTGGGACTTCGGCGACGGTAACACTACCAATAATACGCTGCAACACCCTGCACACACCTATGCGAATCCCGGACTCTATACTGTCTCTCTCAACGTCACGAACGCCAACGGTAGCAATTCGATCACCCGGGAGCACTACATTACCGTCATTTCGGATGCTATTATCACGCCATCGGAGAAAGTGCCCGCGCTGAACTTCTTTGGGCTGGCTATTCTGTTCGGGCTGCTCAGCCTCGTCGCGCTCCGCCGAATACGGCCGCACCTATGAGCTATCAGCAAAACGGGCTCGTTCAGAGATTTATGCCCTTGCCATCTCACGGCTCATAGAGCTCTAAGGGTCAAGGAACTTGCTAAACACCACGGGGGATCTTGGCCCTCTTTCCTCGTCGACGGAAAAACCTGGCTCACGACCACAAATCGGAGAAATCAACATCCTTCTTCAGGTACTGCTCGATGTCCTTACGCGCATACTCGATCTCGTTAATGATGACGTCGAATTCCTTTGATTTTGACTTGTATTTCAGTGTCTCACCCTCGATCTTCAGCAGGTGGTCGATGATCCGCTCGGCGATGCGCAGCTCGCCCTTCGGCGTCTGCCAGACCAGGTTGCTCTTCGCTGATGCAGCACCCATGCGATGCAGGAGGTGGATCGCCTGATGGATCACATCACGGATATCCAGGTTGACCCCGAAGATCCCGATATTCTCCAGTACGCCGGCTGTACGGTCAATGGCCTCCCCGTGCCCCTTCTCGGTCATCAGCTCGAAGAGCGCCCCGAGGGATTTGACCATATACTTCACCATGCGATACTTCTTCAGCGTATAGAGTTCGTCTGCGGCGTCCTGATACAGGGTGAAGATTCGATCCATGGGCTCCTCATTTCCCGCATCGAGCGTGATCAGCTCCCGCAGCATGTCCTGGAGCGAATCGAACATCTGCTGCGTCGCGACGTCGTAATCCTTCATCACTTTGAACCCGATAAGGTCAATGTTCTCCAGCACCATCTTCGTGGTGAAGTCCAGCTTCTGAACAATCGCTCGCGTGCCTACCTTACCGAAGATCTCGAGCACCTGCACCATCGTATCGTCGTCGGCTTCGATGATCGCCTCACGGCCGATGCCGAGGAAATGACCGAGGAAGTACGGTGTGGTGTAGGTCTCAGTCTCCTTCCTCAGATCTGCCATGTAGCTCTTGTAAATCTCACCGAGTCCGAAACGCGCCGTGCCGCGGTCACCGTTACCGATTGACTTCTCAATGATCTCAGTAACCGGGAGCAGCTTATCCGCATCGCCTGGTATGCGCGTCTCACCCTCACGCAGGAGCCCCTTGATCGTGCCGAGATAGTGCGCATCGATCCTGGTCAGGAGATTGCTGATCACATATTCGGGCCTGAGTCTTAACATGGTGATGAAGAAGTAAGGGACGAGCATAACGAAGCAGAGAGCGGTAAGGAGCATTGAGATCTCGATGACACTGCTGTTCACCGGCTCAGCGAGCGTGCCGAGCATGAAGACATTATAGAGCAGACTCCCGAGATAGATCAGCACGACCGACCAGAAGGTAATGCTCTTAATATGGAGATCCATGATCCGGTGCGTGTACTGTTGTGACGCGAACTGGACGGCCATTAAGGTGAGCGAGATGACAATGGCAAAGATCGCACTGAGCCCTTCCACGCCCACACCTTCCAGGATGTTCCGCGCGTTCTCCAGATCATCGTTCGCGATCCTGAAGGGCGCGAGTCCGGTGAGCGAGAGGAGCATAAGCAGGGCAAAGACGCCGATGATCGAGAGGATAATGAGCCGCTCCGTCATCTCCAACCCGAATGTGTGTCTTTTCTCAGTCTGCTTCACCAGTGTCAGGACGTTCTTGCCTCCCTTCTGCTCATAGTTGACCGCGTCCACCAGCGTCGTGATGAACGAGCTCCCCCCGCCACTACGCACTTCTTCGTCCAATTCAAGCTCGATCTCGGGGCTGAGAACAGCAGTGGGATCAACGGGCGTGCCCTCATCGGCGATGCTCACCAGTATGTTCCGTCCTTTCCTCCGAACGGTGATCCAGATCTTCCCTGCCTGCTCGACGTAGCCGCGAGTGATGATCTTCGTGCACGCCTCCTCAACGGCCATTTGAAGATCATAGAGCGTGTTATCCTCCACCTCGAGCTTCCGGAGCGAGTCGGCGATAAAAGCACTGATCCGCGCTAAATGCTCCAAATTCCCCGCTACTTCGAGTTCAAAGAGCTTCTTCATTCGCTTTCCGACCACAGGTTGGTAATAGGTATGCTGACGTTAGTTACGAGTTTGAAGCCATCGAAAGAGTATGGTAGGTCTCTCTTATAAGGTGCCGCAGTGCATCCCTGTTGATGATCTCGAGGCTGTCATTCACATACTGCTCCATATTGAATGCTTTCTGGATAGAAGTCGCCTGGCCTCTGAGTTTAAAGGCGAGGTCGAGCGCAGGGCCCTGACGCTGAGCGTCAATCTCCAGCTCCTGCCCGTTCTCGCGATGCCGAAAGGTGTACGTGTGGTGGTCAACGCCGAGGGACGTGACCACGGGCGACCAGCCCAGTTGGATCATACAGGTGTAGATGAACGCGGCGAGTATGTTGTCCTTGTCAGGCACGAGCTCTTCATGATCGCGTGCCAGTGCTGCTAATTCAGTATCGAACTCTACACGTGCCGGGGTGACATTGAAGGCGGGTATCTTCGCCAGGAAGTCGAGGTGCGGGATGACCAGGTAGTTGACCGGTATCTCCTTGTAATGGAACGGCATGAAGACACAGCCCGGACGAATATCCTCGGTGATCATAACGCGCGCTTTGATCTCACCGATTCGCGATCGTATCCGCACTGGATCATCTTCCTGCACATGGATGGCCTCGGCATCCCAGGGATGGATCTCGAGGCGGGGGTCCCGCACTTTTCTCGTGAGTGAAGGAACTCTCCCGGTCATGGTGCGTGTGTTGTAATCCATCAAGGTTCGACCGGTGAGCAGAATGAAGTTATAGAGCTCATCGGTCTTTTCGCGTGGTGGATTGTAATAAATGGGGTAAAACCGGCCCAGGCCATCGCTGGTCGAGAACCGGTGCTCGTGGAGTACCGTACAGCCCTGGGGATGAACCTCATCCACCGGCCATTGGAGCCCAAACGGCTCGAGACGTTCATACGTTACTCCTGCGTACTGCGGTACGACCCGTCGAATCTCCGCGAAGACCTCCTCGGGCGTTGCATACTGAAAATGCTCATGATCGCCCAGTGCCGCGGCCAGTCGGCAGATGATCTCATGATCCGGTAACGCGTTGCCCGGCGGCTCGAGCACCTTCCGTATCCGCTGAATACGACGTTCAGTGTTGGTGAACGTACCGTCTTTCTCGATCCAGCATGCTGCCGGGAGGATATAGTCTGCATAGCACGACGTCTCAGTGGGGAAGATGTCCTGCACGACGAGCAGATCTAACTGCTGGAGCAGTCTCCTGATCTCATGGAGCATCGGATGCGAGAGTGCAACATTCTCGCCGATAATGTATAACGCCCGCACCTTCTCCGGGATGGCTTCCATCGTCTCCGTCGAGGTGAGCCCGAACCGGGACGGCACGGTGGTTACGCCCCAGAACTCGTTCATCTCTGCCGCGGTACCGCCGGTGATCACGCGATATCCGGGGTAGCAATCAGGAAGAACACCCATATCGCCCGCACCCTGGACGTTGTTCTGGCCGCGTAGCGGATTAACGCCGGTACCCGGTCTCCCGAAGTTGCCGGTGAGCATGGCCAGATTACAGAGATTCACGGTATTCTCAACGCCCGTTGCGTGCTGCGTAATACCCATGCCATAGCAAATACAGCCCTTATCCGCCTCGCCATAGCGCAGCGCAGCTTTGAGGAACAGATCCTGTGGCACGCCCGTTATCTCTTCCACCAGCTCAGGTGTATACTCCCGTACGGTCCATGCGAGGTTCGTAAATCCGAGCGTGCGATCTGCAATAAAGGTAGAATCATGAAGTTGGCGATCGATAATGGTCTTGATGAAGCCGTTGATGAGCGCCGAGTCCGTTCCGGGCCGGAGCTGGAGATGGATATCCGCCTTGCGTGCGGTTAATGTTCGTCGGGGATCGATAACGACGATGAATGCGCCCCGTTTCTTCGCGTTCAAGATCCGCTTCCCGATCAGTGGATGCGCTTCGGTGCTGTTCGCGCCGAAAATAAGGATACAATCCGCTTCTTCAAGGTCGTTGATGGAGTTAGTCATCACGCCCGAGCCGAGGTTCTGTGATAAGCCCACACCGGTCGTGGAGTGACAGAGTCGGGCGCAGTTATCAATGTTATTCGTGTCGATAACGATCCGAGCGAGTTTTTGTACCAGATAATTCTCCTCGTTCGTGCAGCGTGATGAGGAGAAGAAGGCGATAGAGTCCGGACCGTAGATCCTCCGAATCTCGAGGAGCTGTTCGGCGATCTCTGTGATCGCCTGATCCCACGATACAGGCGTGAACTCACCGGTTCCTTTTGCGCGTTTCAGTGGCTCGGTGAGTCGGTCAGGATGCTTCGCCAGCTCGTGTGAGGTCTTCCCTTTCACACAGAGGAAGCCCTGGCTGACCGGGTGGTCCGGAACGCCATTAACGGCTACAATTTCATGACGCTCCTCATCGACCTGACACGCCAGCCCGCAGCCAACACCACAATAAGGGCATACGGTGTGCACCTGCTTCATAGCATGGAAAATTTATACTGCCGGCGTGAGGTCACCGCGGCAAGCATATCGCCTACCGAGAGGAGCCCCACCAATCTATCGCCGTCAACGACGATTAAGCCCGGGATATCACTGCCCTCACTCACCTGGGTCGCCATGTATTTGGTGATACCCTGGGTGACGTCGGAATCTTTCGTTATCGTGGCATAATTCCGGGACACAATCTCGCCACAGGTGACGCGACTCGCATCGAGCCCCTTCGCAAGGACCTGCTCCAGGAGGGTGAACAGCGTGACCACCCCGATCACTCTGTCCTTGTCATCAATGACAATGACATCCATAACCCCCTCGTCAACCATCAGTGCCGCGGCCTCATTAATGAACGTATCGCCGCGGACTCGAATAAATTCATCAAATATCGGCAGTTCTTTTACTTTCATTGCTAATCGCTCCTTCGCCATTGATCTTACCATTCGGTATTGGTATTATAAAAGCTTTGCGGTACCGCCCACGGGCAGCATGAAGATCGAGTCGGCATGGCGCCAGGAAAACGGAGAAGAGACGGAACACTCTTGCACCACCTTACCCGAAACCGGTCTGTCCCATCAGGTATTGCATAACGCAGATGTTACAATTACCCGGGCACGGTTTGCCCCATTCGCGTTTGCAGAATTTCGCCGGTGGTATGTCAAGAGGTTTGCTCTTATGTTTATGTCCGCTCGCGCTCTGCTCCATCCCATTCAAGCTTTGGTTTTCATCTATAAAATATATATCGGTGGTGTACGCAAACGGTCGTGGTATGAGCACATATATGATACAGGAAGGATGCACTGACGTGCCAGTGAAAGCATGGAGCACGATGGTTCCTATGGTAGCCAGTGCGGTGATACAATTATCCGGGCTTCGACCTGACTGAAGTGCTTTTCTCCTGTTTCCACTCCGTGCACTTACTTACGCATTCACTTGGGCAGTCATGCGCGCCGCAGGCGCGATCGGCGGATCAGTATCGTGAGTGCGATCGCGCCAAGTACCGCGACCATGCCGCACGAGGGTATCCGCTTCGCGGGCGTGGGGGTTGGTGTTGCGGCAGGACCTGGGCTCGGTGTTGGTGTTCCGAACGGTGTTGCGGTCGGGCTCGGAGTAGGGCCGCCCGCGGCAGCTTCCTGCGTACCCGCAATAGCGAAGAGCGATAAAGCGGACGTTTCAGCGGAGAAGTAGTAATACTCACTGTCCTCATTGATCAGCGCGGTTCCCAGAGGTTCCCAGCCGCTTGCTGCGTATCTGGTGAGTAGTATCGAGCTTATATCGATGTTGTTGGCCGCGATCCACGACTTGCTCACCTGGAAGAAGATCTGAGCCGACTGGATATCCTCAGCCGCCAGATTATTGGGCAGGTCAAAGTAGTAGTACACGATGCCCAAGGGATTGGGTGTCCCAGCAGGCTTTTCGATCTGCTTGAGCGCCACTTTAACGTTAAAGGCGGTACTCTTCAGGTCGATCAGGATCTTGGAGATTGCGAGGCCAAGATGCTCGAAGTTGAAGTTATTCGTGCCCGGGTTCGCGAGACCGATGGCGATCTCTGCCGGATTGTACCGCCCACCACCGGCGCCGCCACCGGTTTCGCCACCATCGCCACCGTCACCACCATCGCCGCCCGAAGTGGGCTGCGCTAACACGGCGAAGACGCTGTAGTGCGAGATATTCACCCACACATAATGCTCGATCGTATTGATCCCCCCGACCGGGAGTTCTTCCCACGTATCCAGATCTTCATTGTAGCAGAGAATGGTTAAACTGCTCAGGTTGAAGCCCGTGAGCTGATCGGGATCGTAGTAGATCTTAAGGATGAGCCAGCCGGTGCTGTTCGCCAGGTTCTCGCTGGCCTCCACAAAGTAGTATTCGCCCGTCGAGTTCACGTACTCGGGAATGCCTTCGGGCGGTATCACGGCCTTCTGGACGAGCAGCGTGCCGGCGAAGTAATCATCGCTCGCATTGATCTCAAACCCCATCGTTGCGTTTCCGGTATCGATCACCAGTAGTTTCGCGTTCCTGAGACCTACGAGGTTGCTCTCACTGCGGTACGCGGCGAGAATGAGCGTATCGATCGAGGTCTCCTTCTGGATCACGTACCGTATACCGTTAATCGTAATCGCACCGTGTGATATGTTGCCGTTCGCGACGCTCGCACTTTCAAGAATTATCCCGGAGAGTACCGAACCCGAGACGGTGCTGTCCCTGACGATCGAGTCAGTGACGGTGGACTGTTCGATGCTTGAATTGATGATCGCCGATTTTGTAATAACGGACTCGACGACCGAGGCGTTATTGAGTACCGAACCGGTTATCGTTGCATTTTCCTGCACTGAGTTGACCACGCCAGTAACGATCGTCCAGGTCTCCACGAACCCTTTCACCGTCGCCTCGCTCTGTGAGACTACTTCCACGGTTACTCGATAGATACCGGGCTCAGTATCGTTCACCGTCAGCGTGATCGTCTCGAACCCAAACTCTGTAATCCGTGCTGAACTTTCTCCGGCACCGAGCGAGATCATCTCGAGATCCAGACTCCAGAGATCAGGCTCGTCAGTGCTGCTGGTGTTCAATGTGAACGTATCAGCCAGGATACCGAGATTCTCGACCACGAGGTAATAAGTCGCATTCTCACCGGGTTCGACGGCCTGAAGACTGGGCGTCAGCGTCTCGGGGATGAAGACATGAACACCATGAATGCTCTCAGCCTGCGTATACGGGATGGCACCATCTACAGTAGCATTATCTGCATCTGCATTATTACCCTCGGAGTCAAAGAGGAAGACCTCATAATAGTAGACGGACTCTGCAATATTGTCTATGAGCGTATTGTTATGTGAAGAGTAGAGCGTAATCCCGAAATAGTTGCCGGAGACATTATTGTACGAGATATTGTTGAAGTACGAGTTGGCGAGATGTACACCCTCATAAACGTTGAAGGTGGCGGAATTCTCCGTTATGTTATTGCCAGAAGAGTCGATCAGGCTGAGTCCAGAGAAGGTATTGAAGTCCACCGTGTTCTCCGTGACCTGCATCGCGCTGGACTCAAGGAGTCCAATGCCCCGTTTGTTCATACTTGCTGTGTTGTTGTGGATGGTCGTCCCGATGGAGTTGAGCGTCACGATCCCGAAGAGGTTGTTGCTCGTCACCGTGTTCTTGGTCACATTGTTCGGCTCCTCGAGATCAGCGAGCAAAATCCCGGATTCACACTCACGTACTTCGTTCCCACTGATGGGGTTGTTGCGTGGCGCGGTATCGAGCCGGAGCACGCCGATCCCGATAAGGTTCGCGCAGAGCTCGTTGTCCGCGATGGTATTGTCCGTACATGAGCGGAGTACTGTAATACCGCCAAGCTTATTGTAGCAGGCGGTATTATCCGTAATTGTATTATTATGTGCGGCATTGGTGAGCATAATGCCATGATATCCGTTGGAATTAGCGGTATTATTGGTAACGATATTATGATGTGATGTTTCCCAGAGGCTGATACCATGAACGGCATTTGCATTGACCGTGTTGTGGTCGAGCACGTTGTTGTTGCTGCTACTCTGCAACTCAATGCCGCTGAATGTTTCTGAATAGCTGCAATTGTTTGCCTCTATAGTGTTGTTATTCGAGTTAACAATGAACATGGCACCATCGTAATTGTAAGTGATTGAGTTGTTCGCTATGTAATTGTCGTCACACGCACCGAGTAGTACTATCCCATCATAGTTAGCATCGAAACGATTATCAGTAATATTGTTAAAGCGACCGCCATCGAAGAATATTAATAGTCCACCCATGTTGCCATTCGCGGTATTGTTCACGATCGTATTATAATTACTGTAATCGTATAACGCTATACCAGCATAATTACTGCTATCGAACACGGTATTGTTCGCGATTATATTATGACTGCTCGCACCCCAGATGCTAATGCCAGAATGCTGTTGTGTATCAGTAACGGTATTCGCAATGATGTAATTCCCACTGCTCAGGTCACCGAGCGATATCCCTTCCTCATAATTGCCGCTGACCATATTTTCTGTGATAGTGTTGAAGGAACAGTAGGTATAAAGCACAGCTCCGTAGTAATTCGAACTGATCGTGTTCTGGCGTATCATATTGTTACTTGAAGCAGCAACTTCTAAGCCCGCAAACTCATTGGCTGTGAAGTTGTTCTGCTCGATTGTATTGTAGTCACTGAGTTCAAGATAGATACCGGAGTAATAATTGTACTCGATCGCGTTATCACGGATAGCATTTTGTATTGAGCCGCAGGCCGCAATGCCATAGACATTTTCGACGAGCAGATTATCAGTGATGGTATTGTAACCACTCTGGCTGTTACCATTGCCAAGACTCCTCGTTCCTGTGAGAGCGCGAGGTGTCTGCTGGATGCTCAGTGCGCGTGCTCGGCCGAACGATGCAGACTCGGAATGAGCCCAGTGCTGTGCCACGGAACTCATACCACGTTCCATCGCTGGACTTGGCTCTGCGCTCGCTGCTAAGGGCTCGGTGGTCATGCCCACTGTAGCGAGCTGCTCGGCGAGTCGTGCAGGCCGCGAACCCGTGGGCTGGCCCACCTGTTCTGCATAGACGCCCACGTAATTTGCCGTCAGGAGATTATTGGTAATCGTGTTACCGGCTGAGAGGAGGTAAATGCCGGACGCATCGAAGGCGCCACCGATCATGAACCCGCGGATCGTAACGTTATCAGCAACGACGGCGAAGACATCGTAACTCGAGTTAGCCGCGCCAACGATCGTCGTCTCCGGTACATCATAGTACGAGCGGATCGTCAGGGTCTTATAGACGTAGACGTTTTCCGGGTAATAACCGGGCGCAACCTCGAGCACGTGCCCGTCCAGCGTTTCTGTATCGTCAATCGCGTCCTGTATGAGGGCGAAGATCTCGGACGTGTTCACGTTTCGGACCGGTGGTAGTGGCACGCCCAGCGGAGCGATGATGCTAAACGACGTGAGGTTCGCGTAGACGAAATCGTTTGCGGCGTCCACACCATTCGTCCCGGGAACGAGTGTCCAGGAATCGTTGATAAACCGGTACAGGTGCAGCGTTGATTCGTTCACGTTGCCCAGGTCGAAGACAGCGTAGTGGATTTTCAGGTCGAGCCACGCGTCGGGCGTGAGATTCGTAACATCTAGGTATTTCCCGATGTTCTGCGTGTCATTGGGATCCGCAGGTGGCACGTCAACGCCGCTCAACGCCAGATCGCCGCTATACGTGAAGGAGATCGTGGTCGGATAGCTGGCTAGTGTATTCTCCGTGAACATATTATCTGCAGAAGCTTGGATGTAGAGATCCGACTGTGTGCTGCCGGCGATGTAATTACCGGCGAGCTCGTTTGCGGGTGAATCGTCGAGAAGGATACCGAAATCGTTCTCAATGACCGCGTTGTTCGTGACTGAGCAGGCGGTAACACCGTTGAGGCAGATGCCCGCGGCATCTGCGCCCGTCGCGCCGGCAACCGTGAAGCCGGAGAAGCCCACCCCATCGGCGAGAATCTCAACGCCGTGCGTAGCAGGATCAGTAACCTCGATGAGAGTATCTCCAGGGTCCCCCGAGGTTGATTGGATGATAAGCGATTCAGTGACCTGGACGTTCTCTGCATAGGTGCCCGGATCAACCTCGATCAGATCGCCTGCCGAAGTGTTGGGCGCGTCGATCGCCGCCTGGATCATCGTGAAGTCTTCGCCGGTGTTCATATTATGTACCCGCAGGGGGAGGAGCACCGTGATCGGGCTGGTTACGGTGCTCGAAGCGTCAGCATCATCGAACACGGTGAGCGTAACGGTATACTCACCTGCGGTGGTATACGCGTGGATACTCATCGGATCGGTCGTGCTGGCCTCGGAATCGTCGCCAAAATCCCACTCGTAGAGCACGAGTGCGCCATCGAGATCATAGCTGAAGGACGCATCGAACGTGACGGGCTCGTTCTCGACTGGCTCAGAGGGCGCGAACGAGAAGTCAGCTGAGGGCGGGATATTGTCCACGGTATACGAAGCGCGGGACTCAATGAGCGGGAAGTAATCAAAATCATCCTCGGTGCCGTTGCCCAACTCCTCGTAGATGTTGTAGGGGAGATCGGCAATGCCATCGCCATTCGTATCCGTAAAGGCTCCGTAGTCGTTCCAGTAATTGCCGGTATAGTTCGTGAAGTCGTCACCGCCGTAGGTATAGCTGAGGTTCACCGATGAATTCCAGCGATTATCCGACTCGATAGAGTTGACGTTCAGGCTATTATTCACGAAATCATTCTGATAGATCAGGTTGTCAGACGCTTCAAAGAGGTAGATGCCCGCTTCAGCATTCTCGATGAGCTCGTTCCTGACGATCGTGTTCCCGCTCGAGTACTCGAGACACAGGCCGTCGTCGAGGTTCGCCCGGAATTCATTCATCCAGAAGATGGTGTAGTAGCAATCCGCAGCGTAGAGCCCTTCCCAATCGTTCTCCCAGAAGGCGTTCTCATCGAGCCTATTCTGGGAAGAGCTGAGCATGAAGAGCCCGGACCGCCCGTTATAGTAGAAGTTATTCTGCTCGAGCGTGTTCTTCGCGGCATAGAGCATACTGAGCCCGTAGCGGTTGAGATCACACTGGTTCTCAGTGATCGTGGTATGCTCAGCGTCCCAGAGGTGAATACCATCGCGGAAATTCTCGCTGCAGGTGTTGTTCGTGAGCACGTTATCCACGACATCGATCACGGCGAGCCCATCGTACCCGTTCCCGGTGCAAAGGTTGTCTGTAATGGCGTTCCCATCGGATTCCACCTTGATGCCCGCATCGCCCGGCCTCCCGCCGCTTCCAGTGACGGTGAAGCCATTGACCGTGCAGTCGTCCGCGGTGATGTGGATCGTGATCCCGGAGCCGTTTGCATCCACGATCGTGGTCGCAGGGCCGTCGCGTGCATAGAGTATCAGCGGCTTATCCACCACGACGTTTTCATAATACGTGCCGCTCCAGACCTCAATGAGGTCGCCCGGTGCGGCGGCGTCAATCGCCTGCTGAATAACTGTGAAGTCCGCGGAACCCGGGGTGGGACTAACCGTCCATATTGTAGGTCCGTCGGCGAGCGGTGCAACTTGAGGGGGCCCGCTCGCAGCCTCACCATCACCCACCGTTATCTTCTCGCCGCCGGTAAAGGGCGCGAGCGCCACGGCAGTACCCAGAACTATCACAAGAAATAACGCGAGACCTATTACCTTTTTTCTTCTTTTTTGATGCATCTTCATACCGCCCCTTTTTCCTCTCCTGTTCGAACTACCTGGTGCTAATTATAAACGCCTAAACTCGCAGGTAGGAATCACATTTGCTGAAAGGCTATAAAAGGTTTTCGGTTGTTCGTTTATGTCACTTGTAGTACAGGAAGATTATTATCTAGTGGAAATCTACCGAAAGTTTTATAAGTACCGTTTTCCTTGTACCAATATTGCTTGATTTAGGCAATTTTTGGGACTTATTGAGCGGTTACTCAGCGGAAGAAGCGCGCGGCGATGCGCCGCGCGCTGAAAGAGGGGGGGGGTGTAAGGAGAAAGATGCAAGTTTTGCTTAGAGAAGGTACTATAGTGGGTAACAAGAAGGTACTATAGTGGGTAACACGATTTTAGCGCTAGCGCGTTGTGTTGTGGGTGCGGATGCAGATGATGCGAGGTTAGTCGCCTGGGGTGCACGCATCGGTACGAAGAAGCATTATAACAGAGATAGAGGAGGAGGGTAATCGCATGTCGTCGACGAAAAAGCGTGAGTTCTTCTTAACGAGAAGAACGCCAATCCTCAGACCGATTTCGATTTCACTCGTGCTTATCATTGCGTTCGCAGCATTTACTGCATCATTTACTGTCGCACCGGCTGCTACTTATACGTATAACATTACTGATGAAAAAGTGTCTTATGATTTACAAAATGAAACCACCGCGTGGATCTTTACTGTTTCCTGTGGTACCCCTAATCAAATAACGCAGTTTTTAGTCGAGTGGGACGGCAACGCAACTGATATCTCAAGCATAACGGTAGATGGTGTACCCCCGGATTGGTGGGAGTTATCTACTTACCAGAAATTTGATATCACTGGTATAAGAATAAAATATACTATTAAAAATAAGGCGGTACCTGTTATCATTACTCTGAATGGTTTATATTGCGCAGATACAGTACAATCTGCTATCTTTGCGGGTTCAAATGATTATGGACCTTATAACATTATCGGGCCTGTTGTAGCTAAAACTAACGATTCGGATAATGACGGAGTACCAGATTGCATCGACAATTGTTCAGCCGATCCATATAAAACCGAGCCTGGTGTCTGCGGCTGCGGCGTTAACGATACGGACTCAGATAGTGATGGATCTCCAGATTGCAATGATGGTTGTCCTGACGATCCGAACAAGATCGATCTTGGTGTCTGTGGCTGTGGCGTAGCCGATACGGACTCAGAT
>JAFGKP010000046.1 GCA_016928455.1 Methanomicrobia archaeon | reverse complement strand
TCAACAAAAGTTTTCATTTTTATGAATATATGAACCCCATATATTTAAGATTTGCGGATAAGATTGGTATGGTTTTTCAAAATCCTCCTATATCTATTTCCGCTTCATTGGTTATAACTAAAGGCGAAGAAGGTAGGTGGGTCTATTGAGATGGTGAAAGCCTTGCTGTTTTTAGCGACGGGATTCGAGGAAATTGAGTCAATGTGTGTGGTGGACACCCTGCGGCGTGCCGGGGTAACGACTGTCCTCGCAGGCCTGCAGAAGGGCCCTATCGTCGGTTCGCGTGGCGTTCAGATGATCCCCGATAGCCTTCTCGACGAGCTCACGGTCGAGGATTTCGATGCCGTTATCTTACCCGGCGGGTCCCCGGGCTATATCAACCTCGGAGCAGACGCGCGAGTGGTGAAAATGGTAAAGAGGGCCTACGAATCGGGGAAGCTCGTAGCTGCCATTTGCGGCGGCCCCTCGATTCTAGGGAAGCTGGGTATCGTGCGCGGAAGGAAAGCAACGATCTTCCCCGGAAAGGAGGCGGAGCTCATCGGGGCTAAACCTGTCAGCGATTCTGTGGTCGTCGATGGCAACGTCGTGACGAGCCGGGGCCCGGGAACTGCGCTCGAATTTGCGATCAAATTGGTGGAGCTTTTGGTGGGCGAGCAGAAGGCGCGAGAAGTCAAACGGGGCCTCGTCATGGAGTCCTAGCGAATTTGCTTCACGACGGCTACCGCAAAATTTAAACCTGGCTAATCTCAGCTTTGCGCAGTCTGAAACCAGCGTATCGTCTTCTCCAGTCCCGCGGTCAGTGAGTACTCCGGATTATACCTGAGCTCTTTGCGCGCCCGTGAGATGTCTGCCAGCGAATCCTTGATATCGCCTGGTCGCGGCTCATTATAGCGTACCGCGAGGTTTACGCCGACCAGCTCCATGACAATCGTTGCGAGCTCGTTGACACTGATTCGCTCACCGCAGGCGATATTGAAGATACCCTCTACCTCCTGTTTCATGGACTGGATATTGGCGTGCGCGACATCCTCGACGTACGTGAAATCCCGCGTCTGGGCGCCGTCACCATAGATAACGGGCGGTTTCTGCTCGAGCACCCGTGTAATGAATTGTGGTATCACCGCGGCATAATCAGAAGAAGGATCCTGGTTAGGGCCGTAGACATTGAAGTAACGCAAACAGACCGTCTTCAAGCCATACACCTCTGAAAAGACCCGGCAATAATATTCGCCCGTCAGCTTCGAGACCGCATAGGGTGATTTGGGATTGGGGATCATCTCCTCAGTTTTTGGGAGGGTGGGGGTATCGCCGTAGACGGAGGATGAGGATGCATATACGACCTTCTTCACGCCGCAATCACGTGCTGCGATCAAGACGGACAGCGTCCCGTTCACATTTGCCTCGTTTGTAGCGCGGGGATCTTCGACCGAGCGCTGCACAGAGGGTATCGCCGCTTGATGGAAGACACAGTCGATGTCCCTGAAAACCGTTTGCAACAGGTTCAAATCGATGACGCTACCCTCAACGAAGGTGCAATCAGGTTGCGAAACAAGATCGACGAGGTTCTCGCGCTTACCCGTCGAGAGATTATCGATAATGTGAACCTCGTGTCCGTCCTGGAGCAGAGCGGCGACAAGATTGGAGCCAATAAAACCTGCACCACCCGTTACTACCGTTTTCATCGCCTGTTACCCCTATCCTACGCAGCGCTAGTACGTCTTCGCCACTACATTGCCCCTGAATCTATTTAAAAGCATTTTCCGATGCAAATCGGTGGTTTACGGTAGACGCAGGGAAAAAGGGGATTAGAGAGATCCGCCCATTCTGGGGACTATCGAAGGTCCGTAACCCACCGGCCCGTGCATCAATGGCATAAAAAAGACTGCAAAGAGCACTCCGAATACAATAAGCGGTATAATGAGCGCCAGAATCACCGCGATAACTGCCTTGCCCGTGGTGAGTTCGTGAAGTTGCCGAACTCCGATGATTTCCACGATGATCGTCCAGAGCAGTGCGATGAAGTTTATGATCGGAATCCATCCCAAGAGTAGGTAGGGAGTTTGTCCGTACAATAGAGCGATTATTGTCTTTTCGAGCCCCTTTCTGCCGCCCACGAGATAGACCCAGAGATGAAGCCAGAGGCCGGTGATGAAGCTCCCGATGATGCCGCCGATGAGTGCTGCACTGAAGAAGATGATTGCGGCTGCGGGACCCAATGCTGCCCCAAACGGCATCGCTATCGGCGCGCCGAATAACTCTAACATCCCCGCGAGGAGCGAGAATGTCACGGTAGCGATGATCGCAATGAAGATCGCGTAGATAGCCATAATAATGACGAAATATTTGAGCGCATCGCCCAGCGTATCGCCTTTAGAAGCGTCGAAGGTCGTCGAGGGACTGAACAGAAACCCTGTTATTCGCTCCCACATACTCAACTCCGTCGTCGTTCACCAAGGGACACAACGCTCCCGCCGTATAAATAATCTCACCCCGCCCGATGGTGGCAGCACCTACAGCTTCTTCCGTCCCACAAACACATACCGTCGCCGATCCCCCTCGATGAATGCGAAGATCATCCGTTTCTTTACGCCGTGCGCTAATCGTACCGCGCGTGCCAGCGCAGGTAGCGAAAACACATGGGTTTCGGGCAGCACATGGATCAATTCTGTGGAATGCGTTTGTTGAGACCCCGGGTAGACCCGGAAGTGCGAGCCGAATTTATACCCTGTCTTCGGCACTACCCCCCGGTCACGTAAATCAGCATAAATCGTGTATTTCGACAGAAACTCGCGGTCTACCGTAGCGGCATGAGCTCCGAACTGCTCAGTATCCGCGGCCAGCACCCCCTCCCGTATCAAATAGGCCGCTTCGACCAGCGAGAGCAGAAGCCGCTTTTCCTTCGTCAAGTTGCCGTAGAACGCAGTCTCATGAAGGTGCTCAGCTAGCGCAGAGTCCCAGACAATGACCTTGTCCTCGAGCAGCGAGATGGCTTCCCGTTCCTTTTTCAGACCCGCAATCTCTTCGCGCACTTCACGGTTCTCACCCCATTCGTGCGGCAATTCCCGCACTTCGTAGTACGTTACATCGCTTTCATCATCGACTACCGCGATGATCGGCTCTTTTCGCATGTTCTGCGCTAGTTGCAAGAGCTGCAGAATCGCCATTACCGCTAGACACTCACGTTCCGAGAAGATACGAATGAAGTACCGTGCAGGTTTCGCTCCCGGCTTGGTGCCACGCGGATAGAGTAAGAAATCGCGCTCGCCCGGCTGCACCACATACCCACGTTCCCGCAAATCCTTGAAAACAAGGTATCGAGCGCCGAAGTTCGGCTGGAATTCCAATGCATACAGAAAGAGCTCCTCAAGCGTTAACGCCGCCCCCTTGGTCTCGTTCGTGATCTCGAGCTTACCGGTCTCGACAAGGTACGCGGCCTCTTCCAGTGCGAGTGAGATCGTTCTTTCAGGAGGCGCTCGTCTCCCGCTGCTGCTCCGCGGCATTCCGTAGCCTTTCTGTTCATAACCCTCCCTGTCTGCCGCTAACAGTACGATCCGATCGCCCGAGAGCACCCCATACATCGCTAACGTGATAAATGTTCTCTCAGTAGAATAGTTTTTTGGTATATCGTGCCCCTCATGCAGGTCCGCCGTAAAAGCACATAACTATTTATGCCCCGGTTTCCCTTGTGCATAAGACAAAATGGGGAACGACGAGTACGATTTAGAGTACTTCAGGGAGCAGGATTTCGTGCGGTGTCAGTGCAAGAAGTGTGGCTCCTTTTTCTGGACTCGTGACCCGAACCAGGCGATTTGTGGCGATGCACCCTGTGCAACGTACTCGTTCATCGGCGCGCCGATCTTCAGTGAACGAAGTCCAGACGAGGTGCGCGAATCGTTCCTCTCGTTCTTTGACACGCGCTCGCATACGCGACTGAGCAGGTATCCCGTGGTTGCGCGCTGGCGTGATGACATTTACCTCACGATTGCCTCCATTGCTGATTTTCAACCTTTTGTAACCTCAGGCAAAGTCCCGCCACCTGCGAATCCACTCGCCATCTCGCAGCCCTGCATACGGCTTGAGGATCTCGAGTCCATCGGGCGAACCGGCCGCCATCTCACTACCTTCGAGATGATGGGGCATCATGCGTTCAACAAGCGAGGCGGTGAGGAGATTTACTGGAAGAATGAGACCATAGCGTATTGCGACGAATTCCTGCAACAGCTTGGTGTGGCGCGGGAGAGCGTAACTTACAAAGAGGCACCCTGGTATGGCGGTGGTAATGCAGGCCCGTGCCTCGAGGTTATTACGGGCGGTCTGGAGCTCGCAACGCTCGTCTTCATGGATCTCGAGCTTTCTCCTCGTGGCGAGATCGAGATTGCCGGACAGCGATACGGGAAGATGGATACGTATATCGTGGATACCGGTTACGGGCTGGAACGGTTCGTATGGGCGTCCACGGGCACACCGACGGTCTATGATGCCATGTTCCCTGTAGTAATTACTGAATTGGTGAATGCTGCGGGGATCACGCACCCGCGGGAGACGCATCCTGAACTCATACACACGCAGGCGAGCCTCTCCGGTGCTCTGAACCGACGTGAGATCGCGCAGCGGGTCGGGCTGCCATTCGAAGAGTTGACCCGCATACTGGAGCCGATTGAGACCGTATATGCGATTGCAGACCACACGAAATGCCTGGCGTTCATGCTCGCGGATGGTATCGTACCCTCGAATGCGAAGGAGGGCTATCTCGCACGACTCGTCTTGCGGCGGGCATTTCGGATGTTGAAATCCTTGGGGATCGAGACGCCACTGGAAGAGCTCATTCTCCTGCAGATCAAGACGCTTCGGCATTCGTTCCCTGAGTTGGAGCGGTCAGTTGAGCGAATCCTTGAGATCGTTTCGCTCGAGAAGCAGCGGTACGATGAGACCCTGGTGAAGGGCGAGCGAATCGTCAAGCAGCTCGCGAAGGACTTTACCGGGAAGGCTGAACGCGAAGTTCCGGTCGACCATCTTATCAATTTATACGATACCCACGGGCTCCCGCCGGAATTTGTGAAAGAAGTGGTCACGGCTATGGGCCCGCAGAGCAATGGACTGGCGGTCAATATCCCCGAGAACTTCTATACGCTGGTGGCAAAGCTGCACAGCGAGGAGCAAAAGGTGGAGCTGGCGCCGTTTGTGGAGCGCCTGCAAGAAGAGACAAAGGGCATTCCGGCGACGAAGAAGCTGTATTACGAAACACCGCGCGCGGTAGATTTCACGGCCACGGTCCTGGATATACTCGACGATTCGGTTATTCTGGATCAGACGCTCTTCTTTCCCGAAGGTGGCGGTCAACCGGCCGATACGGGTTACCTGACCATAAGCACGCCCGAAGAACCTGGGCATGAACGATTCAGGGTCATTGATGTGCAGAGCGTTGAGGGTGTTATTCTCCATAAACTGGCAGATGGGCGAGCCTGGGATATACCGAAGGGCGCTATCGTAACCGGGAAAATAGACCTCGCCCGGCGGATGGCACATAAGAAGCATCATACCGCAACGCATATCGTTGTCTCTGCGGCACGGAAGATATTGGGTGAGCACGTTTGGCAAGCGGGCGCGCAGAAGGGTGAAAAGCGGGCGAGAATCGACATCGCGCACTTCAAGCGGATTTCCGATGATGAACGACGGGCGATCGAGATGCTCGCCAATAAAATCGTTATGGATGATCTCCCTATTACAACGGGCTTTGTGGAGCGGAGTGAGGCCGAGCAGCGCTATGGCTCGCGGATTTACCAGGGCGGCGTGCCCGTCGGTGAGCAGATACGAATCGTACGGATCGGCGATGATCTGGATGTGCAGGCCTGTGCGGGCACGCATCTCGCGAAGACGGGTGAAGTCGGCCCGATAAAACTCCTGCGCATCGAACGTATTCAGGATGGCGTCGAGCGGTTAGAGTACGCGGCAGGCGAAGCAGCAATTGAGGCGATCCAGGCACAGGAAGAGCTGATAAAGGAGGCCGCCGCGGTGCTCAAAGTACCACCGGAGAAACTGCCCGGGGTCGTTGCCCGGTTCTTCGCGGAGTGGAAAGAGTTACGAAAAGAGACCGAGCGATTGCGCGGTGAGATCGCGGATCTGGAGCTGGAGCGATTGAAGGGCCACTCGCAGACGATCAGCGGTGTGAAGGTGATTGCCGCGGTACTGCCCGAGGCAGATGTTAAGGGGATGCTGAAGATCGCGTCTCAGCTCGCGGGTGATAACTACGTGGCGATCTTGCTTAACAGGGGCGAGGCTCGTGTATCGGCTGTTGCCGCTGTGCCCAAAACGCTCAGCGATAAACTCCATGCCGGCGAGCTCATTAAGAGCGTATCTGGCGTGCTCGGCGGCAGTGGCGGTGGCAAAGCGGAGCTCGCGCAGGGCGGCGGCGAGCGCGTGGAACTCGTGGATGCGGCTCGCGAAGCGGGATTACGATTGCTCGAAACGGTGCTACGGGAAAAATAGAAAGTGATATTATACCACATGATGAAGAATTAGTGAGGAACGCAGCGTGTATCTGATAATCGTGGGACTGGGCGGGATCGGCAAGAATCTGGTGAATATCGCCACGCGTGACAAGAACGACGTCGTGGTCATCGATGAGAACGAGAAACGCTGCAAGGAGATCGCGGAGCAATATGACGTCCTGACGATCGTTGGCGACGCGACGCAGAAGTCGACCCTGGAGGAAGCGAACGCGCAGCGAGCGGACGCGCTTATCGCTACGACTTCGGACGACGCGGATAACTTGATGATGACGCTCACGGCCAAGGAATTGGGGACGAAGAACACCGTTGCGATCGTGAATCAAGAAGAGCATGTTGATATGTTCAAGAAAGCGGACATTGCCATGCTCGAGAACCCCGATATGACCGTTGCTCGTCACCTGTATATCTCGGCGAAGCGGCCACGGATAAAAGATTTCATCACTATCGGCCGCGGCAAAGCAGACATCTTCGAGGTTGTGGTCTCGGAAAATTCACGTGCTGTGGGCAAGGAGCTCTCGGACTTGAACATGAAGGGGGGGACGGTGGTGGCAATCGAGCGGAATGACGAACTCATCCTCCCTAGCGGTGACATCCCGCTTCAGGCGGGCGATCATGTCACGGTCTTTGCGAAGGCGAAAGAAGCAGATAAGATTAACGCGCTCTTTTCGCCCTGAATAGAGCTTGATATACGGTATTCTACACGTTAATCGTAACGGCTTTTGCGTTGTGTCATGAGCTAGCAACAGTACTGCACAGCGCAACGAGTGGGCTGCAGTTCACCCTTTCCAGAATGCGGGGGTAAGGAGCACCAGAACGGTGAAGAGCTCCAACCGACCGATCCACATGCAAAATGAGAGGATGATCTTGCCGATCACCGGAACCACGGCATAATCAGCAGCCACGAGCCCAAAGCCGGGTCCCACATTACCGAGTGTCGCGGCTACTGCTGAGGCCGCGCTCAGGATGTCAAACCCTATCGCGGTCAGAAGGATAGAGCAGAGTACAAAGAGCAGGAAATAGGAGAAGATGAACGCGGCAATCCCCTGGATGATATCGTCGGAGATCGGCTTCTTGCCGCTCTTCAGCACGAAGATCGCGTGCGGATAAAGGATCTGGCGAATTCGCTGCCCCACGTATTTGAGCAGCACATAGACGCGGATAACCTTGATGCTCCCCCCGGTTGACCCGCCGCAGCCGCCGACGAACATCAAGCTCAGGAGGATGATCTTCGACAAATGTGACCAGGCATCGAAGTTAGCCGTGGTGAAGCCGGTAGTGGTCATGAAAGAGATGGCCTGAAAGCCACCGTAGCGGAACGCCTGGAAGAATGAAGCATAATAGCCATGAATGTAGAGATCCGTGACGATAATTGCGATCGCGGCGAAGATGAAGGCACAATAGACCTGAAACTCCCTGTTTGCTATGACCCGTTCGGGTTTTCGGATCAACGAGTAATGCAGAATGAAGTTCATGCCACCGAGGAACATGAAGAGCATGATGATGAAATCAGCTGTTTGGTTGTTGTACCCCCCGATATTGGCCGAAAGCGGTGAGAAACCTCCGGTCGGCATCGTGCTGAGCGCGGTGCAGAAGGCATGGAAGGGTGGCATATGCGCGAGGAAGTAGAGCAAGACAATCTCCGCGCCGGTCAGCAGCACGTAAATTGACCAGAGCATGCGTGCGGTCACTTGAACTCGTGGTCGAATTCGTTCAGCCATCGGTCCCGGGAACTCGCGGTCGAAGAGCTGGCTCCCGGCGATACCGAAGGTGGGAAGGATCGCGATGAAGAGGATAATGACGCCCATACCACCAATCCACTGTGAGAAGCTGCGCCAGAATAGTATGCTCCGGTCGATCTGCTCAAGCTCAAGCATCACCGTGGAACCTGTGGTGGTGAATCCCGACATCGATTCGAAAAAGGCATCGATCGGTCCGAGCGTTGCGGAGAAGATATAGGGTAGCGAGCCGAATAAGGCTACCGCGAGCCATCCCAGGCCCACGATCGCAAAACCCTCTCGACGCTTGATCACACCCACCGTACCGAGCCGCTTCTCCAGAATGATGCCGCAGATAATGGTAATCCCGAGCGGGATCAGCCAGGTGGTTACAATAAACGGCGTTATGGTGCGATCGCCATACCATACCGCCACGAGGAGCGGAACTACCATTAAGATCCCGAGGTACTTCACGATGCTCCCGATACCGCCGTAGATAATCCTCTGGTCCATCTCCTCTCGATGCTCCGGTTACAGAAGAGAATCCGTGCTTACAGAAAAAACCAGAAGTTACTTCTTTAAAAAATGGCTGATATATAGATGGCACGGAGGGGCGTAATCGAGATCAACGGAATCGTTTTTGGAGCGTCTCCTCATATAGCTATGTATGTATTTATTGTCTCGTGACTAGGAGCGATCGGAGGGCTAATGTGTTCACCAATGTGAGAATTGTGCTTGAAGATCTCGGCAGTATCCTGATGGTTGTTGGTGTACTCATGATGCTGCTGCTCATCGTCTCCATCGCGTTCGGGGAATTCGGCGTGGTTACCATCGTGTCTCTCACCGCTTTGATCACCCTCGGCATCGGCATACTGCTTAAAGTAACCTGCAGAGTCCAGAAAGAGCCGCAGCTGAAGCATGCAATGATTACCGCGGCACTGGCATGGCTCGTGATTCCCGCGATTAGCTCGATCCTATTCATCTTCATCGAGAACATGAGCCCGCTCGATTCTTTCTTCGAAGCAATGTCCGGTTGGACGGGTACCGGCTTGACGATGGTCGCGCATCCTTCTTCGCTTACACATACGGTGCAGTTCTGGCGAAGTACAATGCAGTGGGTGGGCGGCGTCGGGGTGATTGTGCTGATGGTGACGATCCTAGCACGTCCGGGAACGGGATCTTACCTGCTGTATAGAGCGGAAGCGCGCGAAGAGAAGATTCGGCCAAGCATCATCTCCTCGGTGCGGATCATCTGGTGGATCTACCTGCTGCTTACCGCTATTGGTATAGTCCTCTTTTATTTCGCAGGCATGAGCCTCTGGGAAGCGATCAACCACAGCATGACCGCTCTGGGCACCGGTGGGTTCACCATTACTGAGAACAGCATGGCGTTTTATGATAGCCCGCTCATCGAACTCGCTATCATGCCCATGATGCTACTCGGCGCAATTCCCTTTATCATCCACTACCAATTGCTCAAAGGTGAGCTACGAGCGTTTTTCAGAGATCTGCAGATTCGTGCTCTTTGCGTGCTCCTGCTGGTCTTGCTCACCCTCTTGCTCATCGTGAACTACACTGGTTTTTATAGCTCAGCTTTCGCTGCGCTCCGCTTCTCCACGTTCCAAATCGTCTCCGGGCTCACCTGCACGGGCTTCCAGACCGCGAACGTGCACTTATGGTCCGGTCAAGCGCTCAGTATGGTCTGGATGGCGATGCTCATTGGCGGCGGGGCGGGCTCGACCGCAGGCGGAATAAAGCTCATCAGAGCTGTTATCGTCTGGAAAGGGCTCAATTGGTCGTTGATCAAGACGTTATTACCCAAAAACGCGATCAAACCCTTCCGTTTTGGTGAGCGCTTGCTCAATGATGAAGAGATAAATAGCATCGGCGCAGAGGCGAACTTGATCATCATTCTCTGGATCGTCTTCCTCCTCATTGGTGTGGGTGTCTTGACCGTTGCGGGCACCCCCGGCTACACGCTCAACGAGGTGATCTTCGAGGTGGTCTCGGCGCAGAGCAACGTCGGACTCTCCACGGGCATTACGAGCACGGGCATGCTCTGGGGCGGAAAGATCATGCTGATACTCAACATGTGGATTGGTCGTCTGGAGATCATCCCGGTTTTGATGCTCGTGCGCGTGCTTGCCAAGGGGTTCGAGCCGCTCTGAGTTGTAAGGAGATCACGCATCCTTACGAAGCACAGATGAAATCAGGAAATAGCGGATGCGAAGACAGCACCGCTCTAAGAATCGCCCTGGAAAACCGCTGTAACCTGAACATCATTTACCAGTAACTATTTTTGTGCCCGGCTATACGGTGAAAAAGCGGTTTGAACTTTGTCAGCAACCACAAGGAAGAAAATCCAAACGGTCCTTTGAATCAATGATCCAGAAACGGAGAATACGTTCTTTTGATAAACCTTTTCTTTCCAAGAAAAGGTTTGTGCGGGCACGCCCTCGGTCGACCCCTACGCCGCCAACCAGACCCTCACGGTCTTTCTCCACACCACTATCCTCCGAGCGCCAACGCCCAC
>JAFGKP010000003.1 GCA_016928455.1 Methanomicrobia archaeon | reverse complement strand
TCGAGACAGCTCGATCGCTCGAACCGCACGGAACTGTCACGCCAGACGTCTGCATAGGTTATCTCACCGACCGGCAGTCTCGTATGGACATCCAGGACGTCAAGCGGTATCGCCTCATCAAGCGTCTTCACCGTCTCCAGCACCTGCTCGTTCACAATCGGGATGGGCACTGCCCATGAGGTCATTATCTCCGGCCCCGCGGCAGTGCGAAAGCCGCCGATGTACTCAGGCAGCATCCCGTGCATATCCGCACTACCCATCAGATTCGGCTTCGCCGCAGAACTCCTGGTACCCTGACCGAGAACAAAACCCTCTGCACCGTTCATCAGGATCTTCGTGCCCATACCGATGGTCTCCAAGAACGGATCCTTCTCCAACGGGTTCAACTCGCCACAGCCCGAGAACGTCAGCTCCCTGAACGGCCCTTTCAAGGCGCGCACTGAGAATATCGACGCGACGTCGTCCGCCTGTGCATTAACAACCGCAAAGTAGTTCTTAAAGGCATTTCGCGTGCTGCAGAGTCGTGCAAACGGGATTTGAGCAAGATTCGTTCTCGTTTCGAGCTCGCGACCGTCAGCGGTCTCAACCACGACCGCTATCTCCTCCTGCGCAACCAGCGCCCGGAACAGATGCCCACCACCGTAGCTGGTATCCCTGCGGGACGGCCCGTAAACGATAAGGTCAACGATACCAAGCCGTTCGTTGGGGCAGGGCCCGGCAAAGGCCGGTACACCATTCAGGGTAACCGATACTGCGCGCTCAAATTCGCCGCGCGACGTGACGGGGATTGAAAGAACCGCATACGTCCCGCTCATGACGCCACAGGTGGCAGCGGTAACAACATCTACATCTTCGAACCGTATCTTCTCACCGCTCCGCGTACGATTGCAGAGCTCCTCGGCGGTCATCACGACCGCCGCATCACGCTTTACGTTCTCCCGTATTTCCGCTAGTGTCCTTCGCTTCCCCATACTGAGATCTTCCCTTTGGTTTGGGACCTGCGCTCGCGGTACACACGTGCTACTAGGTTATTACCCTGTCTTTCTAAAAAGTACGGTCGTACCGCCCCCTGCATCCTGCGCTCTGTGGACGACCCGCGAGCGGTATCGTTTCTGGCACGCTAATGCCCAATTGTACAGTGACGGTGGGGCGGGTTCTTATACGCGTGCCGTCAAGTTATACTATACGACAGACATGACCGCTGCGGATGAGCTCCTTACCGAGCTCTTTGTCCAGGATCAGGCACTTCCTGCCGTATTGACCAAAACGATCAAGCAGAAGCTGGGCATGAGCGTCGGCGAATTCAGTATGCACTCGGGCATTCCGGTCAGCACGCTCTACAAGATCCTCTCCGGTGAACGTGATCCGAATTTGCGTACCTTCCGCAGGATTCTGAGCACGATCAGGGCAATCGAGGGCGCAGAGGCGAAGACGAAGCGGAAATTCATCGCTATCATCGGCACCCGGAGCGTTCTGGACGAGATCGAGCAGATGAGCATCGCTGTGGGTGACCGGACCATTGACATCAAGGAGTACGCCGTCACGGGTATCGAGGAGGCGATCATCAGTGCGATCCAGGCGGAACGCGACGGTGCGGCCGCGCTGGTCTGCGCGCCGATCGTGAGCTCCACGATTGAGAAGGTGGTGACCATACCTGTGGCCACGATCAGGCCGAAATCCAGTATCACGCGTGCGCTCGAGCTGATGGCGCGGAAGATCAGTTGAACTGCGGCAGGCGTTTACACCGTTTTCAATCCTGGATCGTATTGATCTCGAACGAGGAATTCGTGCTCGTCTGCGGGGTCGCTCGAACGATGCCGCGTACGCAAGCGCAGACATTTCCGCATCGCACATGCTCACGTAATTTCAGAAGCAAAAGAACCTGCACATGTCTTCTTCTGAGTGTTACAGCTTTCGTCCATCTCTGTACCAGCTGTACGTATGGAAGGTTCCTGCGTTAGATTCAGAGCGATCAGCATACAGAAAATTTTATAATCAATGTGCGCCAATCACCGTAACGAGCGGTTATGACGGGCACCATAACCTCACTTGAGCAGTGAAACCATGAAACGAAAAATCATCGTGTTGATTGCAGCAGTCATACTACTAGCAGTAGCACTAGCAGGGATGTGGTTGGATTTCCGTGACAAGCAGTCCTTGAAATGGGAACTCGAAGACGAAAAACTGTATGAAGGATTCGCCTGGCTGTCCACGAACACGGAAGAAGGTGAGACGGTGTTAGCATGGTGGGACTATGCAGATGGGGTCGAGCAGATCGGGCAGAGGAACGTGGTGATACAAGAAGCTTCGAGGGATATTAAAGAAACAATCGCCGGCAGACAAGAATACCCATGGAGCTGGATTGAATACGAATTATGGTACCACTATGAGTCTGAAGATAAGGTGAGAGACGTTGCCAACTTCTTTATTGCCGAAACCTCCACCGAGTCACTGAGCATAGCGAGGAAATACGAAGCGGATTACGTGCTCGTCGTCTATCCTTATGATATCTGGAAATTCTCGGTGATCGTCCTGGCTGCAGGTAAAAACCCAGACGAGTACCTCACGGGAAATTTCTCCATGGAGCAGATGGAGAGCAAAGCAATGGTTAAGAAAGACACGATCGGCATGGATCTGATTTATGGTGACGAGGTCGAGGGATTCGAGAAAGTGTTCGATAACGAGCACATGAGGATCTATCAGATACTATCAGAAGAATGAGAATGCCCCATCACACCTTCTGCCTCCGCTAGCTCCAGCCAAGTTCTTAGTGTTATTTTCGTTCGCGCTCGCTGCACCTGCACCTTGCAATTTTCTAAAGGGAATATATACCTGAACTCCATCAAATTGTCAAGTTGTTGGCAATTTTTGCCTGGGAGTAGGTAAAACGGCCGCCACCCCGATGAACCGGCGCAAGCCGAAGGTATATATCTGCTGCCTTGTAATAAAAAACATGCCCTGGATCTTAATCGCGATTTTAGTACTAATCTTGGTTCTGTTCGGCGTTTTTCTCTACTGGAAAAAGAATAAAGCCGGTGAAGCCGAGCAGCCTCGATTCTTACTGGGTGGAGCAATAGGCGGAATTATAGGGTCAGTCGTCGGGATAGCGCTTGTTGAATTCGCGGGTTATTCGTATCCGTTGCCATTCATTTTATTTTTTCTGGGCATGGCAGCAGGACAACTTGGGGGTTACCTTTACCAGAAGCGCAGAGAGTAACGGCATGATCGTGGGACGATTACGTGTACGAGTTCGTGGACATTAACGGCAAGCGGCACGAGGGCGGGATTCCGGCGATACGCTTGAGCTGAGTTGAGCAGAACGTTCAGAAATTGGCATCGCGGCAAGCGCAGACGTCTCCGCCTCGTTCGTGCTCGTGTGATCTACGCCTCCAGTTAGTGTAGTAATCGAACTCATAGAACTGGGCGCGAAAAGATGTCGCACAGGCTCACCCCAGCTTCTTCCGTTTCCCCGTCACCATATAAATGATGCGCGAAGCGATATTGCAGGCATGGTCTGCGATCCGTTCCTGATGTAGGGCGATGAAGATCAAATGGCTCGCGCTCGTTATCGTACGCGGATTCTCGATCATGATCGCGACCAGCTCGCGCCGTATCTGGCCAAAGAGCCCGTCAACCTGATCGTCGCGCTCTGAGAAATCCCGGAGCATCTCGATCTTCTGCGTTTCGAATGCCGCGAGGCAATCGGTGAGCATGCCCTGCGTTATCTCCGAGATCCGCGGGATATCGATCAGCGGTTTCGCATACGGCTCATCCGCGATTTGTACTACGATCTCGGCGATATCGCCCGCGAGGTCGCTGATCCGGTCGAGGTCCGTAATGATCTTCAGGCATGTGCCGATCAGTCTGAGATCACCAGCCATGGGCTGCTGCAGCGCCAGCAGCCGCATACACTGATTCTCTATGTCAAATTCTAGTTTATCAATAACGACGTTCTCCTCGAGCAGTTTCGATGCCAGTGCCTTATCATGGTTGACCAGCGCTTTGATCGCGTTCTCCTCCGCCGTCTTAGAGAGCTCGCCCATCTTGAGCGTATCTTTTTTGAGCGTTTCTAACGCATCCAGATACTCTTTTCTGACTTTCATCTATCTAGCCATATCTCCCGGTAATATAATCCTCGGTTCGCTTATCATCCGGCCGCTCGAAGATTCGCGAGGTCTTGCCGCACTCGAGCAGCTCGCCCAGGTAGAAGAACGCGGTATAATCAGAGACACGAGCGGCCTGCTGCATGTTGTGCGTAACGATAACAATGGTATATTCTTGCTTCAATTCTTGCAGGAGCTCTTCTATACGCGCGGTCGAGATCGGATCCAGGGCCGAGCAGGGCTCATCCAGGAGGATGATCTCGGGGTTGACCGCCAGGGCGCGTGCGATGCAGAGCCGCTGCTGCTGCCCCCCGGAGAAGCCTAACGCGTTCTCATCCAACCGATCCGCGACCTCGTCCCAGAGTGCCGCTTTCTTCAAACTCTCCTCCACCAGGCTGTCCATGTTCCGGTTCTTCTGTCCGTGGATCCGCGGCCCATACGCGATATTATCGTAGATACTCATGGGAAACGGATTGGGCTGCTGGAAGACCATGCCCACCTTCTTCCGCAACTGGATCACGTCCTCTTTCTGGTCATAGATGTTCCGCCCGTCAATGAGCACCTCGCCCGTTGTCGTCGCGCCTTTGAGCTCGTTCATACGGTTCAGTGCCCTGAGGAACGTGGTCTTACCACAGCCCGAGGGGCCGATGAGCGCGGTGATCTTGTTCGCATCGATCTTTATCTGCACGTTCTTCAATGCCTGCACTGAGCCGTTCCGGTAATAGACATTCAGGTCGTTCGTCTCGATTTTGCTCATTTCTCACGTAGTCTTTTCCGCTCTCCTTTCTTCCTTCCTACCTGCCTCCATCCATCTTCTTCACATATCGGTTCCTGAGTATGAGCGCAAAGACACTGAGCGCTAAAAAGAGCATGATGAGCACGAGTGAAGCGCCGAAGGCACGAGAGAGCGCTCCGGGCGTATGCCCCTGCGTGGCCAGCATGTAGACATACACGGGGAGCGAGGCCACAGGATCGAATAAAGACCGGGGGAGGAAGGATTCCAGGCCCGAGCCCGCGGTTAAAAGCACCACTGCAGTCTCCCCGATCGCCTTGCCCATGCCCAATAAAATACCCGTGATGATCCCCGGGTAAGCGCTCTTTAGGACAACATGCCGTATGGTCTTCCACTTCGTCACGCCGAGTGCCAGTGATGCTTCCCGATATGCCTGCGGCACGGTCTTTATCGCTTCTTCGCTCGCACGCACCGTCCATGGCAGGATCATGAATCCGAGCGCGAGGCCGCCGGAGAGCATGGAAACGCCGATGCCCAGGTAATAAACGAGGAACGCCAGCCCGAACAGCCCGATCACGATCGATGGGACACCGGCCAGGCATTCCACAAAGAAGCGTACCGTGCTGGTGATCGCGTTATCGGGCGCGTACTCCGCGAGATAAATCGCGGATGCTATACCCAGGGGCACGGCGAAGAGCAGGCAGACCCCGACCAAACAGAGCGAGCCGATGATCTGGGGAAAGACGCCGCCGTATTCAAACCGGTACGGTGCTTCACGCAAGAACTCGGGACTGATTGCACCGATCCCATTGATAAGGATATAGCCCACGACGATGAAGAGCACAATGACGGAAATAAGCGCCGTTGCGCTCAATCCGGCCTTCACGAGTTTCTCTTCCGTTTCTATCCTCATGTGGTCTTCCTCATGCCTTTTCTGATGACCGCGCAGGTAAGCAAATTGAGAATCGCGACAATAACGAAGAGGACCGCGCCGAGCGCGAAGAGCGCGTGCTGGTGCATCGAGCCCCAATCAACATAGGCGTGCTCGATCACGATCGTGGAGGTGAGCACGCGCACCGAATCAAGCACACTCGTAGGGATACCGGGGATATTCGGGTTCCCAATTACCATGAGAACCGCCATGGTCTCGCCAATCGCGTTCCCCATGCCCAGCACCAGTGATGCCAGGATACCGGACTTTGCATGGGGCAGGATCACCTTTCTGATGGTCTGTAATTGGGTCGCGCCGAGCCCGAGTGAAGCCTCTTTGTAGGTCCTCGGCACCGCTCGGATCGAGTCTTCAGAGATGCTGATGACGTGCGGGAGCGTCATCACCGCGAGGATCAACCACCCTGCGAGGATGCACTCGCCATACCCGCCGAGGTTGTCCCTGATCGCGACCACGAGCACCATCAAGCCGAAGAACCCGAGCACGATCGAGGGTATGCCCACGAGCATCTCGACGCTCGGCTTGATGATGTTCCGCATCCATTCAGGTGCGAATTCCGCCAGATAGATCGCGGTTGGTATCCCGATGAGCGCGGCGATGCCCAGTGCGCCGATGCCCACGATGAACGTGCTCACCACCGTTGGCACGATCCCAAAAAGATCATGGGAAGGCCACCAGGTCATCCCGAAGAAGAACCTGGTACCCAGTAGGAGGGCGGGAAAGCCTTCCTGAAAGATGAAGATGACAATAAAAAGAACAATAAGAATGGACGAGAGCGCGCACGCGAAGAGCACTTTCTCGATTATCCACTCCACTGCACTCCATCTGGGCTTCACAAATTTCTCGTTCCTGATCTGCTCCTGCGCACACATCTTACACGGCATCCTCCTCCTCGTGCCCTCGTGAAAAGACCAGCTCCTGCTCGCCACGAGCAGAAATCCTGAAGATATCAATCGCGCCTCTTTTCCGGTCGTCCAGCTCGATGAGGTTGAACGATTGCGGGATCTGCCATTTCACTCGATTCGAGCATACCGTGCCCGCATTGACGATGACCATCCCGTCCAGGTTCCACACCCAGGGCACGTGCTTGTGCCCGCAGAGAACGAGGTCTACGTGACAGCGCATCAATAATTCGAGCAGATCGCCCGCATCGGTGAGTATGTTCAGCTCACGGCCGGTCTTCGGGACGGGTATCACATGATGATGGAGCGCAACCACGTTGAGATCGTCCGGGTGGTGGGTGAGGCATCGCTCAAGCCATTCGTACTTCTCCCGGCCTACATGGCCTTCATCGAGGTCCGGCTGCGCGGAATCGATCCCTACGAGTGTTACTTCTCTGTAGCGCTCGACCTTCGAACGCGGTCCGAAGATCGTTTCAAACCCCAGATAGCCCAGGTTCCGCACGTCATGGTTCCCGGGGATAACCAGGGAGACCTCACACGCAATACGGTCGATGAATCTTCGCGCACGCTCGAATTCGTGCGGATACCCCCCAATGGTCAGATCACCGGTAACAACAAGGATTTCCGGCTCGAGTTCGTTCAGCTTCGCGATCACGTTCTCCGCCAATTCAGGTAGGAAATAGGCCTCCGCAGCATGGATGTCCGAGATGTGCGCGATCTTCATGGTTGCTTCACGAGCTCCGTGCTTCTCTCCTTCGCTTCACCTACTTCACAATCTATTAACAAACACCCCAAAAATAACAAAAATAGAGGGGAAAAAAAGGTACCTCTATCCTTCATTTTTCGGTTGGCGGGTTCTCTTTTCTCCGTGTCTGCGCTCTTAGGCGCTCTTCACGCGTCGTGCAAGATACGTTACGGCCAGTAGTCCGGCAACTGCGACTGTTGCTTCGAAGCCGGGCTCTTCAGGCGTTGGAGTTGGTGCAGTTGTAGGCCTTGCCGTTGCTGGTGCGGACGGCGTCGCGGTCGGAGCTGGCGTAGGGGTCGGCTTACCAGCTCCACCCACCTCGATGTAGCCCATATCCTCAACGACCGCCTGCCCTTCGGGGCTCAGCACGAAATTGATGAACGCCTGCTCCAGCTCGTCCGGATCGCCCTTCGTGATGAGATACAAACTCCGCTGGATCGGGTAGTCGCCCGCTACAACGTTCTCGACCGTCGCTTCTATGCCCCCAACGCGGAGCGCCTTCATGGTAGAGTCGACGTAGCCGAGTGAGAGATACCCGATGCTCCGGTCATCGCTGCTGACCGTTGCACGTACCTCGCCATTCGAGGACTTCACCGATGCCTGTGCCGCAATGTACACAGCAAAGGGCGTCATCACGTACGTCTCGAAGGTTTCCCGCGTCCCGGAACCTTCTTCCCGCGTGATCACCCGGATCTCGGCATCAGGGCCGCCCAGATCCTTCCAGTTCGTGATCTCGCCGCTGAAGATCTGCGCCATCTGTTCCCGTGTCAGGTCACTGACCGCGTTGCTGGGATGCACGACCACAGCCACACTATCCTTACCGATGGCCACCGGTTTCAGATCGGGATACTGCTCCAGCTCCGAGGACTTGACGTCACGGGATACCGCGCCGATGTCGATCTCGCCTGCGCCTGCGGACTTGACCCCGTGACCGGAGCCGCCTCCGGAGACGGAGATCCGCAACTTGGGGTTTGCGTCCATAAGCAATCGTGCACACTCCTGATTGATGGGGAGCACGGTGGTCGAGCCGGCGATGGTGAGTTCACCGGAGAGCCCGGTGGGGATCGCGGCGTCGATCGCGGGCGTGAGCCCAGCACCGAGCGCCATCAGGACGAGTGCCGTTACTGCTATCGCCTTCGCTTTTTTCATCGTCGTATCACCTGGATATATAAAAAATTGTATTCATATATAAATGCACCCTAAACATCTAATAAAAGTTTAAATATAAATAGAATAGTGGCACGACGCCCCCCCCCCGCCGCTCTTGTTCCTTCCTTCATTCCTTCATCCCTGTTATAGAAGCGCATCAAGCAGCCAGTAGGCCAGCCCGCCGATGAGCGCAGCTAGGGGGAGGGTGATCGCCCACGCAGTTACCATGCGGGCAACTTCGGGCCACCGGATCCGGCTCAGACTCTGGAAGAATGATCCGCCGATCACCGAGGAGCCCATGACGTGCGTCGTGCTCACCGGCATGCCGACTAAACTCACAGCGACCAGGGCGAGTCCGGCACCCGCTTCTGCCGAAAACCCGTGCCGCGGCTCCAGCTTCGTCAAGCGCATGCCCATTGTTTGGATCACCCGCGAGCCCATCAGCAGTGTACCGAGCGCCATTATAACGCCACAGGCGATTCGCACCCACCAGGGCACGGGAAACGGCTCCCCGGGTGGTGCGGCGAGGAACCCCGCGGCGATCAGGGCGGCACTGATCACGCCCATCGCATTCTGCGTATCGTTCATGCCGTGGCTGAAGGACATGAAGGACGCGGAGATGGGCTGGAGCTTGCGAAAGAATCGCGCCACCTCGGGTGTCGGGGTGCCTTTAAAGGCGAGAAAGAGCACCCAGCTGATCACTGCAAAGATCAGTGCCCCGGCAGCAAAGCCCGCAAAGGGGCCGAGCGCGATCGCAAGGAAGACCTTCTCCGTGAGGATCTCCCACCTGATCACGCGCGTGCCACCAGCGACAAGCCCGGCACCCATGATCGCGCCGACCAGCGCATGTGTCACGCTGATCGGGATCCCGCTCGCGGTACAGACATAGGTCCAGATGATCGCGCCCAGTAAGCCGCTGATGAGTACGAGGAAGAAGACCTCTGTGGCCAGGTCGGTGATCGAGACGATACCTTTCCCGATCGTCTGCGCCACCGCGGTGAACGCGAACGCGCCAATGAGGTTGAAGACGCTCGCGAGCGTTAAGGCCTTGAGCGGGGTCAACGCTTTCGTCGCGATCACGGTGGCAATCGCATTCGCGCTGTCGTTCGCGCCATTCAGGAAGTTGTAGAGTAGCGCAAGGATTATGATGATAATGACGTATAGAACTGCAGAGGCCATCAGATCAGATGCCGCCTTTCAAGCGGAAGGTTTCCAGGATATTCGCCACGTCCTCGCAGTTGTCCATGGTGTCTTCCAGGATATCCACGATCTCCTTGATCAGCAGCCGCTCGAGCACCTCGTTCGAATTCTTCGTCGGTGTGGTCATCAGCCGTTTCAGCCATTTACGATTTACCTTGTCCGCTTCATTCTCCAATTCGTTGATTCGTATGCAACTCTCCTCCAGCGTTACCTCACTGCGTCGGATGGCACGTAAACAGCACACGGCCTTCTTTATCTCGTTCGCGGTCTTCAGAATGATTGGCGCGAACTCACTCACAGGTTCGGGGATGGTTGGGTGCGGTGTAAAGGCCAATCGTGCAACGGCCTTCTCCACGCCATCGATCACGTTGTCAAGATTGTGAGCGAAATAGCGGATGTCGCCCTTCTCCTCCGTGACCCGCGTGTGATCATGAAAGAGTCCCTGAATGATGTGGTGCACAATAGCATCACCTTCCTGTTCAATGACCTTGAGCCGCTCTCTGACCTCCATGAGGTTGGAGCTACGCGAGTCATGGCTCAGCGAAGGGGTTCCCTCTGGTTGATACTCCGCACTCAGATCGAGCATCAGTTGCGCGGCTTCCACCGCGGTATCCGCGAGATCCTCGAAGAGTGCGAAGAATTTCTTCTCGTGCGGGAGGAAGACAGACATGCCCTGCAAGACGGAACCGAACACGAAGCATTTAGCAAAAAGAGTGGGTTCAGGGCTACGAGTCTCGGCTTGCCCGGTAATAAGGGCGGCAAGCCGCTTCCGTGCTTCACCTCGTGTCATCCCTTGCAGTAAAAAAAGAGGACGGGGTATTTAAGCCTTTCGAAATTTCTATATATAGCGTATATAGAATATGTAATATATGGGCCGTGCTCCGTTTTTTTCCCCTCTCCAGCTCACCGTGCTACGTGATATGGGTCAGGAATTTCATGAATGCTCGGCTCCGGTGCGAGCGTTTGTTCTTCTCTTCGCGGCTCATCTCAGCAAAAGTCTTTCCGCGGAACTCGAATAGAGGATCGTAGCCGAAGCCGTTCGTGCCTCTTGCCGTTTCCGCTATCCGACCCTTCACGGTACCGACGAAGAGCAGCGGCGTCGCGGTTCGTGATTCACAGTAAGCGACAGCGGTCTTAAAGGTTGCGGTGCGGTCTTCACCCGTCTGGCCAGCCATCAACCGTAAAATACCCTCGTTCCCGATCGTCCGGAAGACGAAGGCGGAGAACGGGCCGGGAAAGCCGTTCAAGGCGGGTATGTGGAGTCCGGAATCTTCGAGGAAGAAGGGCTGTTTGATCGCGATCCGATCCCGGATATACGTGGCACTCTCGCGCGCAACCTCCTCAACGGTATCGAGCTGCAGCTCGGGGCAGTTGTAATCGAGATGCTCGATCGTAATAGCTCGCGATTCGGCTGCCACCAGCTCCTGTATCTCCTGTACTTTGTGCGCATTGGAGGTGATGAAGAGCACCTTCTTTCTCGAGCTCATGAGGTTTCACTGCTTAATATGCTCCCGTTATAAAGATATACCCGTAGCGTCCCTCAACAACATGACGATCGACAGCAGTATCAAACTGGAGCACGGTGCAGGTGGCGAGGGGATGCACGAGCTGCTCAAGCTCGTGCTCAGATACTTCAATTTCGATTTCATTGCGGATAATGGTAACGGCGGTGTGAAGAGCATGATCGAGGTGCCGTTACAGGCGCTGGACGATTCCGCGGTCGTTGATGACATTGTCTTTACGACCGATTCGCACACCGTGAAACCGCTCTTCTTCCCGGGCGGTGATATAGGGTCTCTTGCGGTCGCCGGTACGGTGAACGACATCGCGGTCATGGGTGCGCAACCGCTTGGGCTTTCGGTTGCGTTCGTGATCGAGGAGGGCTTCCCGCTGCACGACTTCGAACGAGTGTTAGCGAGCATGAAGCGAACCTGCGAGGAGGCTGGGGTCGCGGTCGTCACGGGCGATACGAAGGTAGTGGAGCGGGGCGCGCTGGAGAAGCTCGTGGTGAATACCTCCGCGATCGGTCGACGAACAACAGCGTTAGAGCGTAATCTCGCGGAGGTGCGCAAGTACCGGGCGCTCAGGGGCAACTGGCTACTCGATTCGAATCTGTGCGCGGGCGATAAGATAATCGTCTCAGGGTATGTCGGCGATCACGGCGTCGCACTGCTTTCGTTCCGTGAAGGATTCGAGTTTGATACCGCGTTGGAATCTGATATCGCGCCCTTGAACAAACCGATCCAGGCGATTCTGGAGGTTGGCGGGATCGTGGCGATGAAGGATCCCACGCGTGGCGGGCTCGCGAACCTGCTGAACGAGTTCAGTGCGAAATCGAACGTCGGCATTCTGATAGAGGAGGCGGCGATTCCGGTGCGGGAATCGGTGCGAAGCGCCTGCGAGCTCCTGGGGATCGATCCACTGGAGGTCGGGAACGAGGGTAAGCTGGTGCTCGGTGTGGTCAAAGAGAAAGCAGATGCGGTGCTGGCGGCGTTGCGCGCAACAAAGCAGGGCCGTGACGCCGCGATCATCGGCACGGCGACCGACGATTTGAAGGGCGTGGTGATGAAGACCCGGGTGGGTGGCATGCGGATCGTGGAGACGCCCATTGGCGATCCCGTGCCCAGAATCTGTTGAGGTTACTCTACGCTACACGTGTTGCTCTGCTTCTCTGTACGATCCCCATCCTTTGAAAGGTGTAAGAAAAGGAGCTCAGTTCTGGCTCAGTTTGAACCGCGGATCCTGTATGACGATCTCCGTGAGCCGCGCAGCCATAGTACTCTCTGCCAGTGCAGCGGCATCACCGATCTTATCCTCGAGATCCATATCGAACTCGATCGCGCCCAGGAGTGGCACGTTGTATGCGCTCAGCTCATCCCTTACGAGTCCGGACTCCCGCATCTTCATGTTCTCGATGACGCCGACAATCGGCTTCTGAAGCTCCTGGAGCATCTGAATGACCTTCTTCACGGTGACCAGAGCGACCTTCGAGCCGGTGGTCAGGATCAGGAATTCGGCGCGCTTCAGCCACCGGATGACGTCCATCGCCGCGTCGCCAATCCCGGGCGGCATATCCACGATGAGGAAATCGAGGGCGCCCCACCGTGTAATGGCGAGCAATTCCAGCATGGCGTTCGTGATATCTTCACCACGCAGCGGTGCGGGCTCATCGCCCGTGAAATAGCAGATGCTCATGAAGGAGATGCCGTGCACCTCGGGCGGAATGATGCCGTACTCCTCCTCGGGGAAGATACCGTCAATGCCCAGGATCACATGCGCGGACGGCGCGGACATATCCAGATCGAGTAGCCCGACCTTGTAGCCCAGCTGAGCAAGGGTCAGGGCGAGCACTGATGAGGTCAGGCTCTTCCCGATACCGCCTTTACCGCCCGTTACCGCGATGATTCGCTCTATACCTGCTAACCGTTTGTCAACCACGCTCACTCGCGGATCCATCGTCATCCTCCCTGCTCGTCCTTATTTCAGCCCTGTTATCCGCTGGATCGTCACGCCGCGACCCTGCAGAACCTCAAAGTCCGGGCTCTTACAGCGCGGGCAGCGCATATACGCGTGCGCCACTTCAGGCGCAAAATGGATCGCTTCTCCCTCTGCTTCGTTCAGACTCGCCTTCTGATAATGCCATTCAGTACTGCAGACGCGGCATTTGAAGATCGCCGGCTCGTCCTCCAGCTTCACCTGCGCGTGCTGCAGCAGCTCGCCGTGCAGTTTAATGATCTCGTCCAGCGCAAAGGTGAACGGGTCGAGCTCTATCTGCTGCAGCTCACCGATACGCACGGTGATCTCCCTGATCCTGGTCATCCCTTCCTTACGCGCATCCTCAACGGCTGCCTCAATGACCGCCTCTGCCAGTGCCCATTCGTGCATCCTTACGCCTCGCTCCCGTCTCTTCTCGTGGTTAGTACTCTAGCACGAAGGGATAAGTAGCTTGATTCATGGGCTCGATCGCTGCAGGTGCCTGATTGTTAATTCCCGTATAGCAAGACCTCAGTGATCCAGCCAGGATAGTTCCAACCGTGAATGGAGGCTTGATACAGGTGTAGGAGAAAAATCGACATAGAAGCTAAGAGCGCTGGGTAAAAAGCGCAGGTTTATCGGCCCCAATATCCTCTATACGGACACACGCATGATTGGTCTTCACAAAGGCACCCGGAGTGTATGTTTAACCTTAATCTCAGGGCTTAGGCCTTCGCCTCGGTCCACAATCGCACTGCGGGGGGTACTTGTTGCTGCAACTGCAGGTACCGTTCGTCTTCAAAGGTGCCCCGCACGTACTACAGTACCACTCTGTTATTTCTTCTTCTCCCATTTTTATCGGGAAATAGTTGGTGAATTCGCTATTTAAAGGTTTCGATCATAATCCGCTTATGCCAGCTCTTCAGAAGTATCAAACGTAACAGCTCAATTCCTAGTAGTTCAATGGTGGCAGCTACCGGAACAGGTAAGATCTCAGATGCGAAGCTAGGCCAGCCACATCTAGCTGGTTTTTATACAGCAAAATAAGAATCTGTTCATGGCAATTTTTATTGGCTCCTGAAGTATCTCTATACGGACGAATTCAGATTTGTCATCGCGAAGCCGGTCCTAGAATATACTTATTTACGTGGACGTCCACCCGATTGCGGTCCACACGTGCAGCCTTCAGGTGGTTGGCGACAGGAACTGCATTTACCGTCCGAGGTCAAAGGTGCCCCGCAAACATAACAGTAGTATTCAGTAGGCATTTTTTTTATCGGGCCCCAATTGGTGTACTCGCTATTTAAAGGTTTCGGTTTTGATCTGTTTGTTTCCCGCGCACTCCAGTAACTCTCTAACGTAATGGCGTAGGTACCGTCCTAACAGCAGCAAGCACCGAGAACAGACTGGATACCGTCATCCACCGAAAACTTTTAAGCGCAGTACATAATACCCTTAAAACGAACAGCTCTTCTAAGAGCGACCGCTTTTCAGGATTTTATTTGGGGAACAGATTAGGACAATAATGCTACGGATGGGGCTGGTTGTGTACATCTGATTGCTATCTCTCACAGCAGGCTCGCAGGGATCCCGTTAAGACAGCTCCGCCGTGGAGTTGAGCTCGATAAATCAGCATAAAGGCGCCAGCTTGTCTGCGGGGAATATGTTTACCCGATTTAGGTCCACACGTACAGAATCTGGGGACTTCATGGCAAAAGCTGTATAAACCCTTCTAAGTCAATAGTGCCCCGTTGGTATAACAGTAGTTATCATTCCCAGGCATTTTTTCTATTATTGAGCAATTATCATCTGTTGTTACACCGCAAACTTTTTAAGCGCGATCCACCAACATATTTAAAAAACAGTTCTTCTGCAGAGCGACCGCTCTTCAGGATGGGGAACTCTGAACTAACTTCTGAGCTGTAGGTTGGCATTTTTTACACGAGCCCGATCATATCGTGGCTTCGCCGAGCTGCCCCTGCTTCAAGCGGCCTGAAGATCCTTACTACATGGCGCTCTAAGGGGGATTGTGAAAATAAGAGTGAAGCTGAAATGAGAAAACAGTTTATCCTGAGTATTGTGTTCATATTGTTTCTGGTTTGCTGGGTTGCGCCGTACTCTGGCGGTGCTGGTACGGTGAACTCAATGACGGACACGGTTGTGGACGCAGGACCTGTATCGGTGGGGAATTCTTCATCATATCCCGTTCACAACCTGAACACTTCCGAGCAGTTCTCCTCAATTCAGGCTGCCATTGACGCGCCCAATACAACTGGCGGGCATCTCATCGAAGTCGATCCCGGCAATTACACCGAGAACATTGTGGTGAACGAATCAGTAACGATCAGATCATCTACGGGCGATCCATCTGGCACGGTTATTCAGGCGGCCAATGCGAGCAATGACGTCGTTACGGTTACTGCTGATCGGGTGACCATTAGCGGATTCACCATACTGAATGCAACGGCAGCAGGAAGGGCGGGTATCTTCCTCGCTTCTAGCGACAACCGCGTCGAGAACAATATTGTGACCGGTAATTATAACGGCATTATCGCTCTGAATGAGATCGCTGCTGGTGTACAGGCGTCGTCTGCGCAGAGCCTGCAGAGTGAAACGCCATTTGAGCGTTATTCAGCTGCATCTGCACGCGCGGCGAATAGCGATGATGATGCCCGCACCAGGCTACCAGAACCACCAAAACCGTCCGCTTTACGACGGCCGTCACGAAAGGCGAGCTCAAGCGGGTATGTGGGGCCGCTCGCTCTAGATATGGTCTATGGCGCGGGAGATTCACCTCCCGCATCGAGTCACCGTAATGTTATACGTGCTAACGATGTGAGCCTCAATGAGTATATCGGCATAGTGTTATCCGGCTCGTCGGATAACATCGTGCAGGATAACTGGTTGGACGCAAACGGTGACACGGGTATTTATCTCGAATCGGGTAATCGGAACCTCGTGCGCAATAACACCGCGACCTCGAATTACTGGGGGATTTACCTGTACGTAGGAGATAACAACACGTTATCCGGAAATGCGCTCGATTCAAATATTGACGAGGGCATCTCCATCGGTGACGCTACAAATACCTGGATTACTAACAACACGGCGACGTATCAGCACGGGTACGGTGGTATCAGTCTCTGGGGCATTAGCAGTAACACCACCGTAACAGATAATATCGTCAGCTTTAATGAAGGTTCTGGGATAATCCTGTGGGACGCTAATGATAACAATACTATAGCTCATAATGATGCACAGTACAACTACTACTCGGGAATAGATGTTATGGGCACCAGCAGCAGGAACAAGATCGAAGATAATATAGCCACGGGTAATGAGGGGTCGGGCATTTCGTTGTGGGAATGGACAAGTAGCAACTACCTGAACAATAATATCCTTTCTAACAGCAGCTACAATGGAATCGATTTGATGGAATTTACTAACAATAATACAATAACAAACAACACAGCAAGCTACAACATTTTCAGTGGTATTGGACTGTTCGATTCGGGTAGTGATAACACAGTATCACAGAACGAATTATCAGGTAACCGATTTGGGTTAAGCATAGAAGGGGACGCGTACAATAATACCATAACGAATAACGCGATAACACGCAATCAATTTCAGGGTATCTGGTTACTCGATATGAAGTATTTCAATAGTATAGCCCACAATATTGTCTCTAATAACACGTATTTTGGGATAGGCGCTTCCCGTTCTTCCAACTTATCAATAAACTCTAACGTCGTTACAGGCAATGAGCAGGGTATAGGATTACTATTATCAGAAAATATAACTGTAACTGATAATATTGCCAATGAAAACAAGCTCTCAGGCATCTATATATGGGCTTCTGAAAACAACACCTTTTCGAATAATTCGTTGAGTTCTAACATTTTTGACGGTTTTTATCTATTAGAAGCGAGTTATAATACTATAACCAATAATTTTGTATCAGGGAGTTATTTTGGGGCGGCGTTACTTGACGCGCAGAACAACACTATAGCAAACAATGATGCGGAATCGTGCTATTATACTGAGGTATGGCTCTATTACTCGCCTGATAATGTTATCATGAACGACACCTATTATATTCAGGAAGATATATTCTATGGAGTCAGTGTGTCTATCTTGGAATCGTCAACCCCGTCATGGCAAGCGGTCACGAACGAAACAACTGCAACGTACAGTATCAGGGTAAAGAATCTTGGCAATAGCATTATCCCGGATGAATTTACGTTAAACGTTTCGAGCCCCGAGTACTTTCTGGACACGTCCAGCGTAACGTTAGGGCCGCGTGATTGGGAGGATGTAACGCTGTCCGTTGGCGATTCCGAGCCGGGGATATACCGTGTTACGGTAGAAGCGAGCTCGATAAGTGACCCGACCGTGAAGGACAGTGTCGAAACATGGACGATCGTGCGCGGCATCGTCGGCCCAGAACCTGCTGTAACCAACACCATCACCGATTCCGCGATCATCAATTGTTCAGCGGACGGGTTGACTTCTTCTATTAGCGATTCTGTCATTGATAGATCAGCCATTATTAATACCACTATCACCGATTCCACGATCACCAACTCGGTAATCACGAACAGCATGGTGGTTGACACAATCCTCCCCCCGGAGGTTACCCTTACCAATGCGATGGTGCATGCTGGCATCATTTCAGAGGGCACGATCACGATAGGGGGCGTCACCTACAGCATAGATTATGATCAGCGGCTTGAGGATATTCTGATCGGCTCAGATTATCGTGACAGTAATCTCGTGGGGCTCACGGGTGCGCGCACACTGTACGTAGCCGCTGCTGACTCGGACGTGAACTTTGATATTAGCGCTAAGCATGATTATTCCGCTGGCTCGCTGCGCGTGCAACGCGCTATCCTACCACCAGCGGGCGTCCTGGAGCTTACGAACAGCATCGGCGGCTATGTATGGGCGAACGTGAGCGAGAACGTGGCGAACAGCACCGAATGGGTGATGATTACGGTGTTCTACGATCCGGACGAGCTGGGAGAGCTCAACGAGAGCTCCTTGACGCTGCAGTACTTCAATGAAACTGTTGGATCGTCTGGCTGGGAGGAAGTGCCCGTCGGTGGCGTCAATCTCACCGGGCAGTACGTCTGGGCGAATATCTCGCACTACAGTGTCTTCTCGGTTTCTGGTTCGGTTACCCCCAAAAAAGACACACCCTCAGATAGTGGCACCTCAGGTGGTGGCACTAAGTCGCGCGATTCTGATGGCGATGGGCTTCCCGATTGGATGGAACTGCTCATGGGAACAGATCCGGCCAATAAAGATACAGATGGAGATGGTTATACCGACGATAGGGATCCCTTCCCCCTGGATCCTACCTTGCCGTTACAGCCCACGCCGACGGTGACGACGAGACCGAGACCAACTCCAGCAGTTGTACTCACACCACCAGTGTCACCGCCGCCTGCTTCACCGGTGCCAACAGCGGCTGAAGCGGGATGGGATTTCGAGTTCCCGATTCCCGGATATGAAGCACTAGCTGCCCTCGGCTGCTTTATGATCGTGACTTATATTGCGCGACGACGCAGGCAACGGCGCAGGCGCTGAGTGAACCAATCCTAGCTAGCGACTGGCTAGTGGGGCGGTTCTCACCAGCTCTTCGTTGATTCTGTTCTCATAGTGGTAAAAATCCGCGATGCTGGCATCTGCGAGCGCCCATGTCGCCTCGGAAACCCGGGTGTTTTCCGCATCATACCACTGATCCACGAGCGTAATCACATATGCGTAGCGCTTCGTCTGCCACTGGTGCGCATCCAGCGTCCCGCCTGGATATTCCAATCCGTAACGCTCACAGGTTGTTCGCATCAGATAGGGATATCCTGGAACGGTGTTGAATTCCTCGAAGTCGTAGAAGAAAAGGAGCTCGTTGACAGGATTCACGGTGAACGCTAGAGCGTTCTGGGGCTTATCCACATTGACAATGAACTCGCCCACGATCTGATCGCCGTAGACACCCAGCTGGTCATCGAATCTGAAGCGGCCCTCGGGCAATGAGAAGACCACACCGCCGCCAATTTTGTCACCGAGCAGGATATGTGTGGGGAACATCAGCGAGAACGCGGCAGAACCAACGTGCCACGGCTTCCGCTCGCTCCGTACGATCGTGGTGATATTATAGAGCAGCGGCGGGCCCCACAAATCGTAATGCGAGTTATCCCCACCGCGCATACAGGTAGTGCGATACTCATCGATCAAGACCCAGGATTGCACGATCTCATCCGGATTCTTAATACTGTTCGGATAGACGTATCCCGCATTTTGCAGGTTGACGAGCTCAACGGCGTTGATGAAGTACGGTCGGTCGGCGAAGATGCCGAACATGACCTCTGCTTCCACATCGTATCCTTTTCCCGCCTCCATCTGATACGTATCCCAGCCGCGGGTGTTGATCATCAGAAAGCCCTGAGCCACGTCCTCATACACGAATTCATATTCCAGTCCGTCACTATCGTAGAGCGCCGTGCTCGCATAGGCGAGGGAATTGTCACCGTCATGATCAGCAAAGCCGAAATCACAGGCCGTGAGGATGTCGATCTCGCTCGAAACGGCATCATTGTAGACCAGGATATCCCGGTCTCGCACCTTATCAAAGATCGTATAGTAGCTATGATCAAGGTTGATATTCAACTGGTAATAGGGATTCTCAACGACCAGCCAGCCCTTATCCGGTGCCCGCTGGCTCGTGCAGGGCTCCCAGATACGAACGTACCCGCTGTCACCATGGCTCAGCAGATGACGGATCTGCGTTGGTGTTATCTGCTCACGTTCCATCGGCGATACTCCCTGGTCGGGAGATTCATGATGTTGATAGTACCACTCGTGAACTCCGACATGCACCGCCGCATCAAAAAGGGCAATGGCAACGAAGAAGAGGATAGCAAGAAGCAGCGTCAAAACAGGTTTATTCTTGTACAGTCTGGTTAAGCCGGCATGAACAAAGCCGTGGAAGTCCGAGATCTTCTCGAACGTCTCGTCAATACGCTCGCACACCGCTCTCAATCTTTTCAAGCGGGGCTTGCTTTCTTCGCTGGCCATTGCACTTCCTGCACGGTATATAAAGAGGCGCTCCTTCCATTTTAGGATTACGGCCGAGTAAGTGATTGCCTCACCGCTTCTTTCTGCATCACGAAGAAGACAGAAGCGCATCGTTCAGGATTCCTTTTGCACAGTGCCACCTCGCGGTACTCGTCATCAAGCACCGCGAGCGCCTTTGCGTTGTCGCGGTATTTTGCACGCAGTTCCGCTATCCGTCTCTCCAGCGGCTCGTAATACGCTCGCCACCACTCATCGGCAGAAACGTAAAAGTGCCCGAGCAGCTTATAGCCGCTTTTGATGATGCTGTTCAGTTTCCTCTCCACCTCGCCGATCTCATCATGGATCACCAGGAAACCGCCGTGCTTGAGCAGTCGCTGCCACGCTTCCAGGCCCTGTTCAAAGCCAATAACCGCGATCGAGCCCTCGGCCCAGAGGATATCAAAGCTCTCGTCCGGGAACTCCAGCTCGAATAGCGAGCCGTGTACTGCTTTCACCCGATCTGAGAGGTTTGCCGCAACGATCCTCCTCTGCAGATCGTCCAGTGCAGGCTGATTGATGTCCAGTCCTAGTACTGTTCCGTTACTCAACCGCGCGAGCTTCAGCGTTGGAACGCCCGTGCCGCAGCCGATATCCAGAATGGTCGGATGGACAAGCGCGGGCAGCATCCGAAACGCGCGCCGCGTGTAGCTCAGAAGGTTAGCTCTGAACCGATCTTTCCGTAGCTCCTCCTGCACCTCTGTGGTCATTTGAATTCACGTCCACGCGATCGCGGCTCGTTCACGTACGTGCTTACATCACTTAACTCGTTGCGCGCCCTTCGCGATCGCTTCCTCGACCGCGGCCAGGTCCTTCATCACGAATACCCGCTCCTTTGCGCGATCCTCAGCATGAACGGAATTCTTCAGAATCGCCCCGTGTTTCTTGAACCGATCGATCTTCACCGTGTACGCGGCAGTATCCTCGATCGGAACGGGTTCGAACCCCCGCTCCTCCAGATACGCGATCACCTTATCCCGCTCACTAACGTTCTCGAACTCGAACCGGTAGGTCTCGCGATGGTAATACTCAGTCAGCTCTTTGAAGATCTCGGGCTCGCCGAAGAAGTGCTTGAAACACCACAATCTGCCGATCTTGAAGATATTGATCTTCTCTTTCTTTACCTTCGGTTGCTGAGCGCTCATACGTGCCTCCACCCTCCAGGCTACTATTCTATTTGTCAAGCGAGGATATAATCTCTCGTGGATTTTCGCACGTTGAGCATCAGAGTATGATGGTCCCCACGTGTTCGGCACGAGCTATCGCGCCTGTCACCGGATTAAGCCTGGTTGGAGTGGTCAAACCACCAAAAAGCTTATATATACCCTCCTCGTACCCAGTATCAGTGATAAAAATGGCTGTATTACCAAAAGCACCTGTAACCAGGTTGGTTAAGAACGCAGGAGCTGAGCGAGTGAGCGAAGAGGCCGCTGAGGAGATGACACGGCTGCTCGAGGACTACGGCGCGAAGATCGCGAAGAAAGCCGTGGCACTCGCGAAGCATGCCGGTCGAAAGACCGTGAAGGCAGAGGATATTGCGCAGGCTGTGGATTAAAAAAAAAAAGAAAGCATACCGAAGTGGGGAGAACGAATCATTCAGATCCATCCCCCCTTTATTTTTTCTCTCATTCATGCAGTGATACTGCTTTCGGTCGCGCAGAGCGCGTTCTAATCGGTCAATAGTGCCACAGGGTAACGGATTTTTCTAGTTTCTAAAGGCGACGATACAGTGTTGAAGGTGCTCATCAAGCTCATCCCGGGGCAGTGCTTTCTCCTTTTCACGGCGTTGAAGACGGACGGGCAGGGCCGTGCAGTGGCTCTGTAACCCTTATATCCTCTCATTCTTGATGGTCTCTTGATGCAGCAATCTGAGTTTGAAGAAGGCGACCGCATACGGATACGAAAAAGTACTGATTCTGGCATTACAGTCTACGAAGGCATTTTCATGCCCACGGCATCGAAGAACATCGTCATCAAGCTTGACAGCGGCTATAACATCGGCATTCAGCCTCAAGCCGTTGAGATCGAGCTGGTCAGTAGAGCAGGCGTAGTTCAGGAGCATAAGACGATCAAGAAAGCACCAGAAGCGCAAAGAACCGAAAGCTTACCCGCGCTTTCGATACTCTCGACGGGCGGCACGATCGCCTCAAAGGTCGATTACCGAACCGGCGCGGTTTCACCGCAATTCACCACGGCGGACATCCTCGAGGCCATTCCGGAGCTGGGGCAGATCGCTACCATTACCGGCAAGGTCGTGTACAGCATACTGAGCGAGAACATGCGTGCTGCGTACTGGCAGCGACTCGCTGCTGAGGTCTCTGCGGAGATACAGAACGGCGCGGACGGTATTATCGTTACCCATGGTACCGATACCATGGGCTATACTGCTGCGGCACTGGCATTTATGGTACAGACGCCCGTGCCAGTTGTGCTCGTCGGCTCGCAGCGCAGTTCAGACCGTCCGTCCAGTGATGCCTCGATGAACGCGATCTGCGCGGCGAAGGTGGCCACGAGCGACATCGCGGAGGTTGTGGTCGTGATGCACGGGAGCACCTCGGATGATTTCTGTCTCATACACCGCGGCATGAAGGTGCGGAAGATGCACACCTCAGCACGGACCGCATTCCACTCGATCAATGATGAGCCCATTGGCCGGGTTCAGTATAGTAGCGGCGACGTGGCGAGTGTGCAGATCGAGGCCACAGCACCCTATATACAGCGAGGCGAGCGGGAATTGGTGCTCAGAGATGCGCTTGAGGCGAAGTGCGCGCTCATCAAGTTCTTCCCGGGTGAAGATCCCGCAGTGCTCGAGTACTTCGTGGAGCAGGGCTATAAAGGGCTTGTCGTGGAAGGTACAGGGTTAGGGCATGTCTCTGCGGAATGGATCCCGAGCATATGGTGCGCGGTAGAACGCGGCATTCCCATCGTAATGACCTCCCAATGTTTATATGGCACTATCTGTGATAGGGTTTATGATACCGGCCGTGATCTGCTCAATGCGGGCATCATAGAGGCTGAGGACATGCTGCCCGAGACGGCGTTGGTGAAGCTGATGTGGGTGCTCGGCCAGACGCGGGATATGGCGGCCGTACGGCAGATGATGCAGGAGAATATTGTCGGTGAGATAAAAGGGAGACGAATGCCATGAATATTTTCGCAATCGATATAGGCGTGGGCACACAGGACGTAATGATCTTTGACACTGACATCACCCGTGATTTTGAGAGCGCGTACAAGCTCGTGCTCCCGTCACCCACCCGTATCCTGGCTGATGAACTTCGGAAGACTCAGGAAGACGTGATCATCTTCGGTGATACGATGGGTGGTGGGCCCTTTACACACGCCGTGCTCGACCATCTCAGAGACTATAGGGTGTACATGACCGAGGATGCAGCACGGACACTGAGAGACGACCTGGCGATCGTCCGTGGATGGGGGGTTGAACTCGTATCGGGCGAACAGGAGATCGAGGAATTGAGCGAGACGGCCGCGCCGATAAAAATAACCGATTTTAATCTCCAGCTCCTGTCGCTCCTCGCGTCCTTTGGCATCGATACCAATTTCGATGTCATCGCGATCGCGGTGCAGGACCACGGGGTCGCACCCGCAGGTCTTACTGATCGGGAGCACCGGTTTCAGATGATCGAGGAGAACGTAGGCGGGGGGTTAGAGTCCTTTGCGTACCTCGATGGTGTACCGGATAATCTGAGCCGAATGCAATCGCTCTATCGCTCGCTGAGACGCTGGTATGATGGTCACATCCTTCTGATGGACACCGGGCCTGCGGCGGTGCTCGGCTCGCTCGAGGACGAACGGGTAAAAGACAAGAGCCGGGTGGTCTGTGTCAATGTTGGCAACGCGCATACTATCGCGATCTCCCTCAATGACGGTCAGATAGTCGGGGTCTTTGAGCACCATACGCACCTGCTTGATAAGCCCAAACTCGAGACCTACCTCACCAGACTGTGCGACGGCACGCTGACGTTCCCGGAAGTCTTCAATGATGGCGGGCACGGTGCGGTAGTGCGCGGCGCGAATCAGCCGGAGATTATTTCAGTAACGGGGCCGAACCGCCGGAGAATGGCGGGTCTGGGCGTCTTTGCCGCACCGGGGGGTGACATGATGATGACCGGGACGGTGGGCTTGATCAAAGCCGTTTTGAATCGTCTGTAATGAGCGCAACAGCACATGAACTTCCTGTATGGTATCCCGTTCATCACCATCGGGCTCTTCGCCCTGGCGCTGCTTTTCAGGAAGCGAGCGGTTGGTGCGCTGGGCTGGCTCGTCTTCTCGCTGTACTGTGCATCTGAGGTCTCTTACTATCTCATTGAGAAGGCGGAATATTTTGATGCTGCGATTGCCGTTATTTTCCTGGCCTTCACGCTGCTCTTCGCTGCGCTCATGCTCAAACAGGCGTCGCCGAGCGACCGTGAGGAAGCGGCGCTACACTTCACGGTTACCAAAATCGCGCTGATCACTGCTGCACTTTACTTTCCCTTCGCGGCATTCCCCGCGCCTGAGACGCTCATCATTGCCCTCACCACGCGCATCACCGTTACCGTGCTTGCGAGTCTCGGCGTGAGCGTGTACATGGTCTACCCATCCAGCATCTATACCACTGCTAGCTCGTTCCACGCCGTTTACAAGCCAATCGAGATCATTCTGGCCTGCACGGCGATCCAGAGCATGGTGCTCTTCGCCGGCCTGACCCTGGGGGTAGCGGCGCCGCTGAACCGAAAGCTTAAAGCTTTCCTCGTCTCCGTTCCTACCATCTATGTCCTGAACATCGTGCGCAATGTCTTTGTCACCGCAGCGTACTTCGGTGAGTGGTTCGGGCCGCCACTGCAGAGCTTCGATATCGGCCATGGGATCATTGCACGGATATTCGTCATGGTCTCGCTCATCGCTGTAGCTTACGCCGTCTTCGTGTTACTCCCTGAAGCGCTCGACCTCATCGAATACTTCTTCCGCTATCTGTTCAAACGGCTTACCGCTTCAATGCGCATCAGCGGATAATCCCGCTCCTTATCGTACTGCACCCGCACACGCGCCTCAACCGTCGTATACCGAATCACAACGGTCACGTCCAGCATCTCGCCCCGCAACTCGCAGTATCCGAACTCGTTTGCACGCGCTCGTACCTTTTCGCGATCGATCTTCGCGGTTACGGCACTGACCCAGGGTTGTAGCGATACGCTCTGCTCAATCGCGTTTTCCAGCGATTCCGCACTCTCCGTGCTCACGGGCGTGCCGCTGAACTGGTGGTAGAGCGCGCCGAGCTTGATGCCCGCTTCAAAGAGCGCGTTATCACGATCGGTTATCGCTTCTGCTTCTCGTTTCATTCCACATTACGCACCTCCGCATACTTCTGGATCTCATCAATCAGGGGCTGGTCAGCCCACGGTCGATCGTACCAGAAGATGAACTTCACGTCTCTATTGAGCTTCAGCAGTTTGAGCACGTTCTGCAAGGCGATTATTCTTGCTTCGTTATCCACCGACTCGGGTAGCTCCGCCTGTCCCACCGGATAGCTTTCCGCCAATTCCACGGGACACGGCCCGAACGGCGGCTTCACGAAGAAGACATGATCAAACGACGTGCCTTGAGTATCCTCTGGTTTTGCCAACGTGGTGATCAATACCGTGCCGGAGACCGTGAACCGGTTCAACCGGTTTGCATACCGCAGCACCTCAGGCCTGCGAGCGGAGCATGCGCTGAGGTAAAAGAACGGGTGCTTTGTCCCTGGATCGTAGTGCTCAATCAGTTCAGCATGGTTCGTCATGCGGCGTAATCCGTTGAGTAATGCGGGGTACGCGCGGCAACGGCGCTCACAGAGCTCCCAGAGGTTCCGCTCAACGATGCTCTGCTTCACGATCCGCATCTCCTCGAACGTAACCCAGAGATTGTGTGC
>JAFGKP010000045.1 GCA_016928455.1 Methanomicrobia archaeon | reverse complement strand
TTCGTCGCGCCGTAATTGTACCGGTAGATCTTATTGTAATCGTCCGCGTGCGGGTGCATGAAGACGCTGACAATCACCACGTAATCCTCGGCCTTATCTTCCGGGATGACCCCCTCCTCCACGGAATCGGCCACCGCCTTCGCGATCGCACTCTGCGCGGGCCCGAAGATCTTCTGTGCCTCCTTCATGTTCCGCACCGTGACCTTGGGCACAACCACCGTCGACGGCTTGACTGGCAGATTGGGTCGTATCACCGCGAAGAGCGGCGTATGCCCCGCGGACATCTGACTGAGTGCGTTGGTGAACGCGATCCCCACGGGCCCAAATTTATCGCCGATCATCAGATCGATGTGCGCAACTTCATCTCCTTCGCCTATCAAGGCTTCACCCACAAACATCGTGATCTACCTCATCTTCACTCTTTATATGACTGGCATCTGCTTTATTTATATCTTATCCAGTGCCTGCCGCACCTTCGGCAGGAGCTGGTATTCCAGCTCTAACTGGTGGAATCCGGGTCTTGGGCCGCCTTTTCGCGTCGCTCTGCAGATCCGGGCGTCACCGATCGGGAACCCACGTGGCTTCGAGAAGATACCGTTTGGATCCATCTTCCGTACTTCCTCCACGATCGCGCGCAGTTTCTCCCCCTCACCTTCCACAAATACACCGAAGCACGTCTCTTTCACTCTAATACCCGCTTCGGCCAGCTTCGGTGTCTCGCTGAGTAGCGCGAGAATCCTGCTCTTCACCTGCGCTGGCGTTATCTCGGAATCCGGTGAGATCAAAATGACCCGCGTCTCGATCCCCATTTCACAGTCCCCCGCTTTTTTATTAACAAATGCCACTATTAACGGTTTACAAAACACCGTGATCAACCTTTCGCTCAATGTGTACGTTGATGGGCCCGCGGAGATTTGAACTCCGGACCTCCCGGTTATCAGCCGGGCGCTCCAACCAGCTAAGCTACGAGCCCCTGCTTCTGCTCGACCTTTCTAAGATGTTATACGCTCGTGCCTTTTATAACTTTTATCTTTCAACGCCGTACCTTTAAATCGATGAGCGAGCGCAGAAGCATGTTTATCAAGGAATACAATTCGGGGTCCGACGTGCTGGTTGCGGTCTGTGACCAGGAATTGCTGGGGCAGCGGTTTGAAGAGGGGGAACTGCACCTTATCGTCTCGGAGCGCTTCTACAAGGGTCAGGAAGCGACCGAGGAGGACGTGATTGGCTCGCTGCGGCATGCCACTATCGCGAATTTGGTGGGTCAGCGGGCGATACAATGCGCCCTGGATCATAAGTTCATCGACGAGACGAGCATACTTGTTGTTGACGGTGTGCCGCATGCTCAAATGCTGAAGCTCTGAGTTCCGACTGAGTGCTCGGCAGAAAGAAGCGCGCCCTTCATGGTTATTCGCTCGTGTCTGCCTTCATCACCGAGAGGAAACGCTTCGAAACGGCATCCTCCACGAGCTGCATGATCGTATTCTTGTCCTTAAGCCCACTGAAAATGCCGAGTGGGATCTGCGCCGCAGCCATCGAGGCGTGACCGCCCGCGGAACCGATCTCCCCAAAGGCGCGCGCGAAAGCATCGCCGATATTCACCCTAACGTCCTTGCTCCGGCCGGAGACGAAGATCGTCTCTTCGTAGAGCCCGATGACCATAACCGTGGTGATTCCTTCCAGATTGAGCAGATAATCGGCTGCCATGGGTATGGAATCGCGATTGACCACCGACCCGACGTTGGTGATCAAATAGCTCCCTTTTATCTTCTTGTTCAAGATCGCATCGCCAACGACGTTCAGCATCTCCGTGGACATCGGTGGTGCCTCTATTTGGTCCAGGAGCTCTTTATCCGCCTTCACGTGCAGGAACGCCGCGGCTGAGAAGTCCGCTGGATGCGTCTCGCGCTTAAATCCACTGGTATCAGTTCGTATGCCGTGCAAGAGCGCAGTCGCCAGTATCTTATCAACCGGGATCTCCAATACCCGCAGGTATTCCGTCAAGATCGTGGAGGTCGCGCCTTTGTCCGGTCGAACATCCACAAAATCCGCCTTGACCTGCTCCTCGTTATTCGCCGCGTGATGGTCAATGATGATGTTCACACCGCCTTCAGCGGGAAGCGGGTTATTGACACCGGGTAGACGTGCATCGACCAGTGCCCGCTTCTGATACCCCCGGAGATCCTCAGGCTGCGCGATCCGCTTCATCTCGATGCCCAGAATATTCACAAAGGCGCGATTAATGTGGTGCCCGATATCTCCGCGATACAGAATATCCGCAGCTACACCCTCGTGCCGCGCGATATGCTTCAGTGCAAGTGCCGAGGCGATCGCATCGGGATCCGGACTGTCATGGACAACAATCGCCAAACGCGCGTCCTCGTGCTCTTTTAACGTACCGATAATCTTCGCCAAATCCCGTACCTTTCGCACTGATTCGGCCTTCCGCAGCTCGTCGAGCACCGCACACGCGGTGAGATCAGGTATGGATAAGACCATATCAACGCCCAGACCCGTCAACTCCTCCTTATCGCCTGGATCTACTGCTCGTACGAGCAAACGCACGTCGGGTAAAGCCTCTTTAAGGTTCCGTACCGCTTTCTTGTTTGCCTCGCTACTATTGCTCACGATAAAGACCTGCTCAGGCGCGCCCTCCTTGAGCAGCTTCTTGAGCAGCTTAGGGTCGCCGATGTCACCAACGCACGCTGTGAAATCGTCGTCAGTAAGAAAATCCACTCGCTTCTCATCGATATCAACAATCAGCACCGCTTCCCCGCGATCCTCCAATTCCTTCGCGATCGCGTAACCAATACGTCCACAGCCAAGGATCAACCGCACCGGCTTACCGTTCGTTTCGCTCTTCGCGGTTGGCTTCGGCGTCGCCCTCGTCTTGCCCGTGGCTTTACCTTTTTCGGTGGACATCGTACTCTTACTCAGTACCCGTGCCTTGTTTCTATGTCTATCTCTTTAATCTCCAAAGAATTTATACCGTGATTAAAGTTTCTTTTTACATGGGTAGGTGTGATGAGGTACCGTGACTGGGAACCGCTGTATGCGGCGATCTTGCAGGATTTTGGCTTTGATCGTGCGAAAGATGAAGAAGCGGCGCGCATAGCTTCGGAGCTGCTTGCAACGAAACGGGGCTGGGTGGCAGAGCCCGTTAAAGAAGCGATAGAGGCTCGTATTCAAGGCCGACGTGCTTTTATCTGCGGTAATGCATCCTGCCTGGCAGACGATCTGAAGGCGCGGGCACAGGAGTTAGAGCGCGCCTCGGGTTCCTCTGATCTTGTCGTGATCGCGGCGGATGGGGCAACCTCGGTGCTCCTGCACGAGGGTCTTCTGCCGGATATCATCTGCACCGACCTCGACGGAACGATTGCGGATATCATTGCCGCAAACCGGCTCGGAACGATCGTGGTGGTCCACGCACATGGCGACAATATCCCGCTCCTGAAGAAGGTCCTGCCGGTACTGAACGAGAACCTGCTCTGCACGACGCAGAGCGAGCCACTGCATACGGTCTTCAATTTTGGTGGGTTTACCGACGGCGACCGGTGCGTATTTCTCGCACAGGAGTACGGTGCACGGAGCATCGAGCTCCTTGGATTCGACTTCGATGACACCACAGTTACGGAACGCAAGCGCAAGAAATTGACGTGGGCGAAACGATTAATCAGTGCTATTCTGTAGCGCTCAGGAACGTTTATTAGAGAATTGCCGTCCATTAATACACATGGGGGTCTACGATGGAGTGGAATCGTGCTGACCGCGTGACAGTGATAAGGAAAGCGGTTATCGTGCTCTTATCGCTCATTGTCTGCGTTTTTTTGGCCATTTCTGCTGGCGTCGTTCTGGGTATCGCCGTTATTTATACGCACCTCTTTTACCTCCCGATACTTTTGACCGGCATCTGGTTTCCGAAGCGTGCGGTCTTCGTGGCGCTCGTGCTTGGTGCCGTTCACATTATCGTGACGTATGTATCCGACATACCACTCTCGGTGAACGAATTCGCCCGCGCGCTCATCTTTGTCCTCGTGGCGTCTGTCATCGGGTTCGCGAGCGAGCGAGCACGGCTCGAGCAACAGCGTCGTAAACAGACCGAAGCTACGTTGCGGGAGAGCGAGGAGCGGTTCCGGGAGCTCTTCGATAACATGAGCAGTGGCGTCGCGATCTATGAGGCGGTGAACCAGGGCGAGGATTTCATCTTCAGGGACTTGAACAAAGCGGGTGAGCGCATAGATGGTATAACGAAGGATGCACTACTCGGTAAACAGGTAACAGAGGTCTTCCCGAGCGTGCGTGAGTTTGGCCTCTTCGAGGTCTTCCAGCGTGTTTTTCAGACCGGAAGGCCCGAGCATCACCCCCTTATGCTTTACCAGGATGAACGGATCCTGGGATGGCGGGAGAATTACGTCTATAAATTGTCCTCGGGCGAACTGGTAGCGGTTTATGACGACGTCACGGAACGTAAGCAGGCGGAAGACGCGCTTCGCGAGAGTGAAGAGCGTCTGCGGTTGACCCTGGAAAATGCATCGGTAGGTATCGGGACGACCGATCTGGACGGCCGATTCAGGCGGTTAAACAAGGCGTATCTTGACCTCCTCGGGTATTCGCTCGATGAGCTCCGCACCATGACCTTCCTTGACGTTACCCATCCTGAGGATAGAGCGAAGAGACAGCGCTATTTCCAGGAGCTGCTGGCGGGTACACAGCACGTGGAATTCGAGAACCGGTATGTCCGCAAAGACGGCTCTGTGCGCGATGTCATTATACGCGCGGGATTCGTTCCCGATGCGAATGGACGGCCACATTACATCGTTAACGTGGTTGAGGATATTTCGGAGCGCAAGAAGGCGGAGGAGAAGCTCAGGAATATCGTTGAGGGCTCTTCCATTCCTACCTTTGTGATCACCGAAACGCACGTAATCTCGCATTGGAACGCGGCACTCGAAGCACTCACCGGGCTCAGCAAGGCAGCACTCACCGGTACGAAAAAGCAATGGACAGCTTTTTATCCTCATGAGCGGCCAGTATTGGCCGATCTCATCGTTGATCGAACATCAGAGCGTGATGTGAAGGCGCTCTACGGCGATACCTGCAAGAGATCATCCTTACTCGATGGCGCGTACGAGGCTGAAGATTTCTTCCCCGCTATGGGTGCCGAGGGTACGTGGCTCTTCTTTACTGCCGCGCCGCTAAAAGACGCTAAAGGGACGATTTACGGCGCACTGGAAACCTTGCAGGATATCACGGAGCGTAAGAAGGCGGAGGAGGAGCTGCAGAAGTATCATGAGCATCTGGAAGAGTTAGTCAAAGCGCGCACCGCGGAACTCGAGCGATCCAATGCGGAGCTACAGCAGTTCGCTTACGTCGCTTCGCACGATCTTCAAGAGCCACTGCGTATGATCTCAAGCTATCTCCAGCTGTTGGAGCGTCGGTATAAAGGGCGGCTCGATGCGGATGCTGACGATTTTATCTTTTACGCCGTGGACGGAGCGAAACGGATGCAGGCACTTATCAATGATCTCCTGGCGTATTCACGTGTGCAAACACGTGGTAAGCCCTTTGAACCCACGGATGCCGAGCAGGTTCTGAACCTGACCTTGAAGAACCTGCAGCCGGCGATTGAAGAGTCTAACGCAAAAATCACGCACGATCCGTTACCAACAGTAATCGTCGATGAAGTCCAGTTGGTTCAGGTCTTCCAGAACCTGATCGGAAACGCGATCAAATTCCGCGGTGATGAGCCGCCTCGAATTCATATATCCGCGGAAAAAGGGGCGAATGAGTGGCTCTTCTCGGTCTCTGACAACGGTATCGGGATCGAACCACAGTATACGGACAAGATCTTCGGTATCTTTCAGCGGCTGCACAGTGCGCAGGACTACCCGGGTACCGGTATCGGCTTGGCGGTCTGTAAGCGCATTGTGGAACGACACGGCGGCCGAATCTGGGTGGACTCAGAGCCGGGAAAGGGCTCGACTTTTTATTTCGCCATACCAATAACAGAAGAAGGGGCAAGTACCTATGAGTGATGAGCATATAGGGAAGCCGATTGAGATACTTCTGGTAGAGGATAACCCGGGCGATATTCGGTTGACGCGCGAAGGGCTCAAAGAGGGGCGGATCTTCAACAAACTTTCGGTGGTAGAGGACGGCGTTGAGGCGATGGCGTTCCTGCGTCGTGAGGGCAAATATGCTGATGCGCCACACCCGGATCTCATCCTGCTCGACCTGAACCTGCCGAAGAAGGATGGGCGTGAGGTGCTCAAAGAGATCAAGAGCGATCCCAAATTGAGACGAATACCGGTCGTTATTTTAACCACCTCGCGGGCTGAGGAGGACATCATGGGCACCTACGATCAACACGCGAACTGCTACATCACAAAACCCGTCGATTTCGACCAGTTCCTCAACGTGGTGAAGACCATTGAGGATTTCTGGCTCACAATCGTGCGACTGCCGCCCGAGTGAGGAGTGAACGACTGACTGACTGACTGATTCCGAGCCCCGATGTTGGGCGCTGTGGTGGGCCGATCAGGATCAAATCGGCACCTGAACTGAGCGAGACAGACAGACTGTTTGGTCCGTTTCATGTGCCCGAGCTCGGGACCTGCTTTCAGTGGCAGCTACGCGGCCTGGCCGGGCAAGAACGCTCAGAAGCTTTTTTAGCACGAGCACCAAGAGAAAAGAGGACACGGTACAGAGATGGCGAACGTTAAAGACTTACTTTCTGGTTGGATTGAGCTCTCGGGCTTTCCGAAGTTCACCACCTCGATCTTTCCCTTTCTTCTCGGCTCCGTCGTTGCCTGGTTCGAGGATCCTGCCACCTTCAACGCGCCGGTGTTCGCGCTCTCTCTGGTTGCGGTCTTTCTGCTCTCCGAATTCTGCTTTGTGCTCAATGCGAGCAGTGTCTACGCCGACGTCAAGCGAAAAGGTCGCGACCCCGCCCACGTCAAAGACGTGAGCGCGCTTCACAATACCGCGACCAGCGGGCGCTTCAACGCGTTAGCGAAAGGGTTGATCACTCCAGAGCAGGCGGATTTCGGTGCGGTTCTCTGTGTTATTGCTGCGCTTCCGATCGGCGTACTTTTACAGTTCTATTACCAGACCGGAGTATTGACCTTGCCGCTCGGGCTGATCGGGATCTTCATTGCCTACGCCTATTCGCGAGGACCGCGGTTCTCGTACCATGGCCTGGGCGAACTCGCCATCACCATCGGCGTCGGCTGGATGACGGTCTTCAGCGGCTATTATCTCCAGGCCGCTCGGACAAGCGTGCTGCCAACGATCATCGCGTTACCGTGGGTGATTGACGTCTTCAAGCTGAAACTGACCCGTGAGATTCCAGACTACGAATGCGACCGCCTGATCAATCGCCGGAATCTGGTGGTCCGTCTGGGCAAACGTGCGACCGCCAATCTCTACCTCCCCTTGACGCTTTGTTCCTGGCTTGCTTTTCTCCCACTCATCTTTCTCGACACGGGTATCCCAAAGTTGCTCTTTCTGCTCCTCGCGCTCCCGCTATTCTTTACTGCAAAGAGCTTGATCGCACTGCGGTCATTCAAACAGCGTCTCGCCGAAACCAGGAGTAGAGCGGAACTCAAGCAAGAAGTGCGCGCGCTAACGAGGAACGCTTTCACGGGCATGATTCTCATCCCCGTGGCGCTCATGCTCATTCTCTGGCTGGGAAAGATAGTGTAAGGTGAATCATGCTTATGTGACGCGGCGCTTTGTTCGTAGAGCAGCCCATTCATTGCACACGACTTATGTAAACCGTTTCATGTAGCGTCGTTCGATGAACTTCTTGATGCGGTAAGCGAAGGTGGTGAACATGAACCATTTGGAATACACAACGGCTTTATTGCCACCGAGCGAGATAATAGCTCGCGGATTCTGTACCGTATTCTTCGGTTTGTATGCTCGTAATTGCGCTCCCTGCAGTGTGCGCAGGATATTCCTCGCTGCGAGAATCCCCTGCGCCTCCGCTTCCTCCACGTTCTGACCTGAGCGAAGTCCGTGCGCTTCGAAGCACGCGGCATCGCCGACGGCAAAGGCTGTCTCCAGACCCTCAATGCGGAGATACGGATCTACTTTGAGCCACCCCTTCTGCTTGGGCAGAT
>JAFGKP010000044.1 GCA_016928455.1 Methanomicrobia archaeon | reverse complement strand
TTCCGCAGTGACGAGCCGGTCTTTAACGTGCCGTTCCTCGGCAAGAACCATCTCCGCGCATGGCAGGACCACGAGCTCATCGCGATACAGCCCGATGGGCGACGCATGTATCTCTTCCACCCCTGGGAGAAGAACATTGAGACCGTTAACCCGTATCTGTACACGGACGTGACGATTCGAAGCTATCTCGATAAGATAACGGCGCGCGGCGAGGATCCTGAGGACTATCGGAGCATCTGGTACTACTATTGAGGTAAGTTTTATACTGCGTCCGTGTCATCTACACTCATGGCACTGAAGGAGATCACGCTCGAAGAGTTACAACCCGAGCAGTTCATTGCAGAGCAGGTCGAAGCGATCAGATCGATCGTTGGCAGTAGCACGGCGATCAATGCGCTCTCCGGCGGGGTCGATTCATCTGTTGTGACGCTGCTGGGACACCGTGCACTGGGCGATCGCTTGAAGACGTACTTTATCGAGAACGGCATTATGCGGCAGGGCGAGCCCGAATACATCGTCTCACTCTTTACGAAGCTGGGGATACCAGTCGAGCTGTTCGACGCCCGAGCGCAGTTCTTTGGCGCGCTCAAAGGGCTTACCGAACCCGAGGAGAAACGTGAAGCGATTACGCAGACCTTTTATAAACAGGTCTTTGGTGCGCTCGTCAAAGAGAGCGGGGCGAAGTATCTTCTCCAGGGTACCAATTACACGGACGTTGAAGAGACGGTTGCAGGCGTGAAGCGTCAGCACAATATCCTCGAGCAACTGGGGATCGATACGGAAGCCGCATTCGGGTATAAGGTCATTGAACCGGTCATTCAGCTCCGGAAACCCGCGGTTCGACTTGTGGGTAAGGCGCTCGGGCTGCCGGAAGCGATCTACAACAGGCCTCCGTTCCCTGGTCCCGCATTGGCCGCACGCGTCATCGGCGAGGTCACACCCGATCGCATCGCGGTGGTGCGTGAAGCGACGGAGATCGTTGAGCATGAACTGAAAACCACCGGAGCATTCCAGTATCTCGCGATCCTGCATGCGGATAAAGTGACCGGGGTCCGCGCGGGCAAGCGCGACTACGGGCTGCAAGTGGAAGTGCGCTGCTGGGAGAGCTCTGATGCTCAGACGGGGCAACCAACGCGATTACCTTACGAAACCCTCGAGCGTCTGGCTGATCGGATAACGAGCGAAGTGTCCGGCGTCGTCAGCGTCACGTATAATATTACCAGGAAGCCGCCCTCGACGATTGAAGCGGTTTAAACCTTTTAAAATGCGCGCTCAAAAACGCGATGCTCCGCTAATCGCCGCGCTATCATAGCCTGCCATTTCCGCATGGTCGTCATCACCGCCCGTGCCTCGATCATGGTAAACGGTACTGAACGCGACTCTTTGAAGACGATCTCCCGGTAGCGCCCAACATCGTGTGCAAGGTCGTCAAATCGCCCATCGCGTCTGAGCAGGTCCTCGATGATCAGTAAATTCGTACGCATCGTCTCAAGCCGTGAGAGGCCCGCTTCAATGAGCGATTCGATCGTCTCCTTCAAATCATCAGGCGGCACGTACTCAGACTCAACGATGCAGACCATCTTCGCCTTCTTCTTGCCTCTTAAAGGCACCTCATCCTGAACCAGGACGAAGGACTTCGGTGCGCGATACGGACGCTCGGTCATGAATTACTACTCGTCAGTTTCTTTTTCCGCCTAAAAAACTGCGCTAAAAATCGATCGCAGCCATGAGCAGCTTGATGTGCTCGCCAATCGTATGATATTTCCGATGCCGTCTCGTGGGCCAATATGAGGGAATTACCATGACGGAGTGATTTATCTTCGCAAGTTCGGCCCCAAACAACGTTCCCGCCACGTCGGAAACGTTTCTGGTGAGTTTTGATGCGTCTTGCATATGCACGTGGCCCTGCTCACAAAGTGCGAGGAACCCCCGTAGCGCTGTCCGCCCGAGGAGGCAAATGCCCGCCGGCTTGATATATGTGAGCTCGCGGCTGAGGTGCGCGTCTGCACAGAGCTGTATAACGCTACCGCCAGGTGCGGTATTGTGCATTTCACGCATCGACGGGCATTTCACCGTGGGGATGAGGTAGAAACCCGCAGCCACGAAATCCGCTAACGTCTCGATCGGCGATCCAACATCGTCACGTAAAATGCCAAAAAGTCGCTCGCGTAATCGATCGTTCGCGCGCTCGTTAAAGAAGTAGGACTGGCTATTCAATGGCGGCGCTTCGGAGATGAAGAGCAATTTGACAGCACGCGGCTCGATCACCGGCACGCGCGCATCCGGGTATTGGACGCCGCTGAGACAGCGTGCACCGCATTTCCGGCATCGCTTGATCTCATTCTGCAGGTGGTTCCACGTTAGTTCGTTATCGGAACTTCGCTTCATGTATCCTTGCCTTTGAATTGAGCCACGTAAAGCTTTTACGAGCTGAGCGTTCTTCAAAAAGTAGAGAATAAGAATGGAGATCGTCGTGCTGCGGTTGGGACATCGTCTGGAGCGTGATAAACGCGTGACCACGCATATCGGCCTGGTGAGCCGCGCACTGGGTGCACAGGGGTTGCTCCTCGCCGCGGAGGATAAGGGCGTCGAGCGCAGCATCACGCGGGTAGCGAAACGCTGGGGCGGTGAGTTTTTCGTCAAAACCGGCGTGCGCTGGCGAGACGAGCTCAGAAATTGGCAAAAAGCGGGCGGTAAGGTCTGCCACCTCACCATGTACGGTGCGAACCTCCATGAGGTGATTGATGAGATACGGGAAGCTGCAGAAGATGTGCGCACGCCGATACTGGTCGTTGTGGGCGCGGAAAAGGTCCCGTTCGAAGTCTACGAAACCGCCGACTGGAACATCGCGATCGGTAATCAACCCCACTCGGAGATCGCTGCGCTCGCGATATTCCTCGACCATTTGCAGCGTGGCCAGGAGTTAACGGCACGATTTGAGCATGCCGAGCTGGAGATCGTACCGAGCAGGCGAGGAAAAGAGGTCGTAGTAAAAGAGGAGGAATAATACTACTGGTTAACCGACCTCCACACCTTCTTCTGCCTCACCTGACCTCCGCGAAGAAGCAGGCAAGCGCTTCAGATCATTCGGCACATTTACGCGCAGAATGTTGGTGGATCGCACGTGATACACGGGATCCCCGGTCATAGGGTCGTAATTCTCAGTACGAATAATATTACTGACCACCGTCTTGAACTTTAAGATTGTCCCGTCCTTCAGCTTGTACTCGTTCCAATCCTCCTTTACCGTCTCGAAGTCCACATTCGTCGCTTCCACTTCCGTGCCATTCGGCAAACGAACTCTCATGGTATCACCCTTCCGTTATTTTTTCCCTTCCGATTCATTATCTGCACCGCGAAACATAAAAGATCCGCTCACGCCTTCTCCAGCACCGTTATGTACCGGGTAAGGCTTTTGTGCACGCGATAGGAGTGCTCGTCACGGAGCAGGAACCCCATACCACGCGTCAGAGCAGGTAACGAGGGCGAATTCGAGACCACGACCGCTCGCTTACCGGGTTTCAGCACGCGGTGGATCTCGACCATCGCCGCCTCATACAACCGCGCGAGGTATTCGGCACGCGCCTCTTTGTCGTTCGGGATACCCGAGCCCGCTACAACGGATGCCCGCCCGTACGGCAGATCGGTGACGACCGCGTCTACGCTCTCAGACCGCAGAGGCAGCCGTCTCGCGTCGCTCATGACGAGCTCGCACGGCACACTGAAGAATGCCATATTCCTCTGTGCACCGTAGACCATCTTCCGCTGGATGTCCGCGCCTACGATCCACGCGCCCACCATTGCGCCCTCCAGGACGATTCCACCAGTGCCGCAGAACGGATCGAGCAAGCATTCCGCCGCTCGAATACCACTGAGATTGACGATCGCACGGGCGACCTTCGGCATGATGACGCCGGGTAAGAAGAAGGGTCGTGCATGTGGTCGTTTATCACCAAATTGCCGCTTATCGATCCTGCACACACGCGCACAGAAGAAGCAGTCCTCCGCGGTGAAGAGGAGCACGAACGTCTTATCTGGCCTTTTAAGGTCCACGGTATACCCTTTTCGCGCGATACACTCGCCGACCGCCCTGAGTAACGCCTGTCGATCCGGGTAGAGCCGATTCTGCTCCATGAAATGGACGCATACGGCGAAGGTGCGTCCTACGCCCATTACCGCCTCCAAATCCGCGCTCTCGACCAGGCTCAGCAGTTCGCGATCCTGCAGCCCGCACCGGCCAAGCAGCTCGTACACCTGGTGCGTCATACCCAGGCGGCGTACTAATTCGAGGAGTTTTACACTTTCGGGTGCGACGTGCGCGTCGATCACGAAGATACGGCCGGTGATGGATTTTATCGTGTAGCGGATGTGCAACGCGTCCAGGGATGCGAGCAGCTCCGCTCGGGGTAGTGTCTCGTGCTCACCCGAGAACTCAACTGCGAGCTGCATTTTGAATCTTTTTAAACGGAAAAGCGTTTACTGTACTATATAAAGATCGTATCGTATAGAGAGATCAAACGCGCAACGAGCGGAACGAGACAGGAAGAAAGAACATGCAGCGAGAGATGATACTTGAGGATCTGAGGCATGGTACAGAGCTACTGAAGCGCGGATTCGCTGCCATGCAGAAGGGCGGCGTAATCATGGACGTGACGAGTGCAGAGCAAGCGCGGATAGCAGAGGATGCTGGTGCAATTGCCGTAATGGCCTTGCATGCTGTGCCCGCGGACATCAGGAAAGCGGGTGGCGTGGCACGCATGGCGGATCCCGCAGCGATCACGGAGATCATTGATGCGGTGACGATCCCGGTAATGGCGAAGTGCCGTATCGGGCACTTTGTAGAGGCACAGGTGCTCGAAGCGCTCGGCGTTGATATGATCGATGAGTCAGAGGTGCTTACGCCGGTGGACACGCATCACGTGGACAAGCGCGACTTTACCGTGCCCTTCGTCTGCGGTGCCCGTGACCTGGGCGAGGCGTTACGGCGTATCCAGGAAGGCGCGGCGATGATCAGAACGAAAGGCGAAGCGGGTACGGGCGATGTGAAGGAAGCGGTTCGGCACATGAAGCTCATCATGGGTGAGATACGTGCACTGAGGGGCAAGAACGAGGAGGAGCTGCGCGATATCGCGAAAGAGCTGAAAGTCACCGTAGAGCTGGTACAGGAGACGGCACTGTTGCAGCGGTTACCGGTTGTGAACTTCGCGGCAGGCGGCGTGGCCACACCTGCGGACGCTGCGCTCATGATGCAGCTCGGTGCGGACGGAGTCTTCGTCGGTTCCGGCGTCTTCAAGTCCCAGAACCCTGCACGAATGGCCGCGGCGATCGTGGAAGCGGTCAACAACTATGACGACGCGAAGAAGCTCGCTGAGCTCTCAAAGGGGCTGGGTGACCCGATGAAGGGCATCGAAGTGAGCGCCCTGGCCGAGGGTGAACTCTTGCAGGTTCGCGGTTGGTGAGCACTGCGAACGCACCCTTGAGGAACTCGTGTGTTTTGCGGGTCCACACTTTTCGGCTTCGTTTGAGTACTCACTTATGAGAGCGTAGCGTGGGCGCGCAGGTGGATCAGTATACTACTATTAACAACCCCAAAAAAGTGATAGGAAAGACCCTGTCAGGTCAGTCCTCCGTTCGTTTCACGGTGATGGGAACGACATCAAGCTCGAATTCCTGCATCGCGATCTCGATGGGATCGAGCTCGTCGGTCTCGATGAGTACTGGCGCACCCATAGCGATCTGCAGTGCTCGTGCGCCGATGATGCGTGCTTTCTCGTATTTCGTATAGTGCTCCTTTTTAATTCTTTTTTCCTGTTTCTGTTTGCCCGTCACGATATCGACCTCGTTCTGTCTATTTTATTTATGCGTGAATGGGGTCGCTGAGATTTGAACTCAGGTCTCGGCGTCCCGAACGCCGAAGGATAGACCAAGCTACCCTACGACCCCCTGTTACCT
>JAFGKP010000043.1 GCA_016928455.1 Methanomicrobia archaeon | reverse complement strand
GCGTGCTGCGCATTCCAGGGCAGCAAATCGGCGTTACTGAAATACAGGATCTTGAAGGACGCATTGATCGGTGCCAGCGCGGCATATTCCCGGATCATATCCTTAAACATAACGATCGCGGACTTCTGCTCGTCATAAAAGAGCCTGAACCGCTTGTTCTCCTTCAGCCATTTCTTGCCCTGCTCCATGAAATCTGCGGTCTCTATCTGCATGAGGTTCTCGAGGTAAAATTCACCGTAGAGCTCTTTCGCCAGCGCGTAGACGACCGAGGTCTTGCCCGAGCCCGGTGAACCCCAGAGCAGGAGGTTCGGCACCGTCCGCTCCTTGACAAAGCCCTGCAGCCGCTTCACCACCTCATCGTGTCCAACGATCTCGTCCAATTGGTTCGGTCTGTATTCTTCGGTCCACATCTCACCCGCTCTTGTACTCGCTCGTCTGCGTTACCTGAAAAAGGCCACTCAGCGGACTGCCACGCACTGCCAGCCAGCAGCAATTATCTGCTCTTCGCCTTCTTCCGCTCTTCAAGTCGTGTCGCGCGATCCAAAGCAATCGCTAAGGCCTTGAAGATCGCCTCGATCTTATGGTGCTCGTTCTCGCCCCGTGCCCAGACGTGGATCGTGAAGCTCGCATGCGTGGCGAAGGTCGAGATGAAATGGGGGATGTTCTCAGTGCTGATATCCTCCACCAGGTCTTTCTCGAAATCCGCTTTGAATACCGTATAACACCGTCCAACGCCACTGATTCCGCCGAGATCCACGGCGCAACGCGCAATCGACTCGTCCATAGGCACTGTTGCAGACCCAAATCGCACGATCGCCGCGCGTTCCGCTGATTCTGCAGTACCCAGGGCCTTCTTGAACGCCTCGCCCAGAACGATACCGATATCCTCAATGATATGGTGGCTCAAGTCACCCTCAGCCTTCACCACCAGATCAAAGAACCCATGCTTCGCGAAGGTCGCGAGCATGTGGTCGAAGAATTTGATCGTCGTGCTGATCTCGCTCGTACCTGTACCGTCAAGGTTCAATTCCACCCCGACATTCGTCTCTTTCGTGCTCCGTTTCAAACGTGCGGTTCTCATTCTCGCCTAAATCCCGCGTAACGAAGAGAGCGCCGCATGAGGGACGTCCTGACCACGCCACGCGCTCTGAACGCTCTCAATTTGCTACTAGGAAGAGACTTATATATAAAAATAGCGATCTATTCCTAGTGAACGCTCATGAACGAGGCGACGTATCTGCGTAGCGGAAAAGCGAAGGACATGTATCAACGGTCGAACGGGGATATCGTTTTCGTCTTCACCGACCGTGTAACGGCCTTCGACGGGCTGAAGAAAGCGAACTATACCGATAAAGGCGCTATCTGCTGCGAGCTCTCCTGTTTCTGGTTCAAGAAGCTCGAAGCTGCAGGACTTAAGACCCACTTCCGTGAATTCGTGCCCCCGAACATGCTCGTGGCTCAGGATCTCGATATCCTGCCCGTGGAGGTCATCGCCCGGAACTACCTCTACGGCTCGCTCTGGCGACGCTATCAGCGCGGCGAGGTGGAGATTAGCAGTGAGTTCGTTCCCGAAGGCATGAAGCTGACAGAAGGGACGCCACTCGCCAGAAGTTATGTGGAATTCACCACCAAGTTTGAGAAGGTTGATCGCCCGTTGACTGAGGATGAACTCATCGCGAACGGGTGGATGGATCGCAGCGAGCTCGAGTTCCTCAAGACGACGACGCGGCGCATCGGAGAGCTTATGAGCGCATATCTGAGCACAAAGGAGGTCATACTCGCCGATTTCAAGCTCGAGTACGGACGCTGCAAGAAATGCGGTGAGATCATCCTCGCTGACGAGGTGGGCACGCCGGACGTCTGCAGGTTCTGGGATAAACGGGCATACGAGACACGTAACGAGATACGAAGCCTGGATAAAGACGTATTCAGGCAGGAGAAGGGCGATCTCTCTGAGGTCTATCGGGCAGTATACACGCGAATAGTTGAGTAGCCTCCACAGGTTCTTCCAGCACAGCAGCAAACGTCACCTGTGTGTATCGACATAAGCGTCCCATTAGTAGTGAGGCACGCGCCATGAACCAGATCTACATCCTCTATCATGGATCGTTTGGCGAGCTGATAGCAGAGCATCTAGCGGCGAGCGAGTTCGCGGACCGGATCGTTGGCATCTACGACCTCGGCGTAGCTTACGTCTCACTTGACGCTCCGGAGAGGGACCTCCCGGCTGATCTGCCCCTCTGCGCCGCGGACCTCCTCCTGGTGCTGGGTATACTCCCGAAGGCCGGTGATCTCGTTCCGATCATCGCGGAGAACCTGGGGGTCAAAGCGGTCCTCTGGGCCATTGATGATCCCAACCTAATCCCTGAGGGGAAATTTTCCATTACTGAGGAGCTCAAGAAGAAGGGCATCCATCTCGAATTCCTGGAGCCGTTATGCGCACTGGAGTCGAGCGAGCATCTGGAGATACAGGCGTTTGCCGCGCGGTTCGGTAAGCCTGAGCTGATCGTGCACGTGAACCCGAAGACCAAGATCATTGAGAGCGTAAAGGTGGTGCGTGACACGCCCTGTGGATCAGCGTCAAAGGTGGCAGCGAAGCTGGTCGGGATGTCGTACACGGACCCGAAATTCGAGGAGCAGGTGCTACAACTGCACGATAACGAGTGCGTCGCATACATGGGCCCTGAACGGCCGATCATGCAAGAAGCCGGTAAATTGCTGCTGGACGCGCTGAAAGCGGCTTTGAATAAAGCGGTGACGTGAAATCGTCGTGTTGTGGACTTTTTCGTGCTCTTCGTGAGATTCAAAGCGCAAACTGAAGTGCTGCGAGACGTCGCTGTACGATATTTCAGTTCAGGTAGTTCTGGAAATAGAGTTCACCAATGAACATTTCATGGAAGTTCTGCACCTCCTCGAGCTTAATGTGCTCGATCCGCTCTGCCAGCGCCTCAGCCTCTTCACGTTTCGTCCGTGAGATCAATACATGGCGTGCGCCCTCGATCGCCGCATCACCTACTCGCTCTACCTTCTCCAGCTCGATTGGCGGAAGCAGCCCGATACGCATCGCGTTCTCGAGATTGATATAATAACCGAACGCACCAGCGAGGTAAATGCGATTGATATCCCTGAGCTCAATCCCGTAGCGTTCCAGAAGGACCTTGATACCGACCGAAACGGCGGATTTCGCCAGATTGAGCTTGTCAATATCTGCCTCAAACAGACGGATAGAATCGGTTATTTGAAACGCTCGGGTATCGTTCCGGAACTTCCCGCGTCCGTTGATCATGCCATTTTCCAGGAGCACTGCGAGCGCATCGATCAAGCCTGAGCCGCAGATGCCGATCGGTTTGGCATGGTGGATGGTCCTGTAGGCCACCTTGCCATTGACGAGCCGCACTTCGTTTATCGCGCCACTGACACCTCCAAGGCCAAACTGAACACTACACCCTTCGAATGCCGGACCCGCTGCGCAGGACGTGGCAATTAGACGGTCCCGATTACCGAGAACGATCTCAGTATTGGTTCCGATGTCAATGGCCATGCTGATGCGCTTATGTTTGTACATCTCTGTGGAAAGAACGACTGCCAGGGCGTCGGCGCCCACGAAGCTGCCCACGAGCGGGAGGCCGTAAACCTGTGCGTTCGGATTCGTGACGAGTCCGAGCTGGCTCGCCATTTTATGGACCGGTTTTGTGCTCAGAGGCTCGTACGGACTTATCCCGAGTGATTGCACGGACGAACCGAAGAAGAGGTCGCGCATGACCGGGTTCCCAACCACGACCAGCTCATAGACGTTCCGCCGCTCAGTCAGTTGAGCGATCATCTCATTCACGGCGATCCTGATTTCACGTTCCAGGTATCGCTGACCCCTTCGCGCGAAGTTGATACGGGAGATGACGTTGTTACCGTACTTCTTCTGGGGATTCTCACGGGAGATGACGGAGAGCACCGAGCCCGTTTCCAGATCGACGAGATACATCACGAGTGTGGTGGTCCCGATGTCGAGTGCAATCCCGTGCAGCTCGCCCGTATAGCTATCGACATCCGTGGATTCGTAATAGACCCGATCGCCTTCACGGTACACAAACGGCTCGACCGGAATCGGCCAGAACTCGCTCGTCTCCAGGATACAATATGCCATCCGCGGAATGCGGACGTAAATAGGCACCTCTGTGCGTTGAATACGCGTCTGGCAGGCGAGTCGATGGCCATCGTTGCGGATTAATTGCCGCTCCACCTTGGTCCTCCGCGAAACTGCACCCGGTGCGCTCTCAACCTCAACGAGGCACTGACCACAGGTTCCCTCACCGCCGCACGGGGCGTTTATCTCGATCCCCAACTCCTGCGCGTACGAGAGGATCGTCTTGCCCGCAACGAGGTCCGCTTC
>JAFGKP010000042.1 GCA_016928455.1 Methanomicrobia archaeon | reverse complement strand
GCAATGCTGTATCCGATTTCACAGGCTTGTTTATCGTTCTCGCGCAGGTCACGTCCTGCGGCCATCCCATCCTCCTCTTCACGCTGAATCGTCTCGCCGAAGACGGCCACGATATCGGCCGGATCGATGCCGGTGACTGTCAGCCGGAAGGTTTCATCCCGGTATGCAACGTCTTCTATCTCGCCTCGCATCCCGACGACATCCTTGACGCCATCGATCCGTCTCACGGAAGACAGATCGCGGTCGGTAAAGCTACCGAAGCTGCCGAAGCTGCCGAATTCCTGGGCGCCGGGCGTCACCATGATCACATCAGCCATCTCAATGAGCTGTTCCGTGATGGCCGCCTGCATGCCCATGCCGATAGAGATCAGGGCGATGACTGCACCGATACCCACGGTGATGCCGAGTATGGTGAGTGCAGAACGCGCCTTGCGCTGCTTCACGTTCCGAAACACAAGCGATAATGAATCACGCATATTTTATTCGTACCTCACCGCTTCCACCGGACTCATCCGTGAGGCTTTCCGTGCCGGATAGAACCCGGAAAGCATACCCACACTGATTGCCACGACCAGCCCGGCGAGGAGCACCATGACCCGCACACCGGCGGAAAACTCGATCCCGAGTGCCGAGCTGGCAACGAGACTGATGATCCGTGCCAGGAGAACGCCGATTATGCAGCCAACCACACCGCCCACAATACTCACGATCCCGGACTCCAGGAGGAAGAGTGTGAGGACATCGCTACTCTTCGCGCCAATGGCTTTCATCACGCCGATCTCATGCGTGCGCTCCATTACGGACATCAGCATCGTGTTCATGATGCCGATAGAGGCGACCACGAGCGCGATTGCGGCGATGCCCACCAGAACGCCGCGCAGGATGCTGAATACCGAGCCGATCTGTTCGAGCGCGCTACCCATTGTTATCGCGGTGGCGAAATCCTCGATTCCGTGATTATCGTTGATCGTTTCCGCGACCTCCTCAGCTATCTCTTCCGCGTCATCGATGTTGTACACGCGCACCATGATGTACTTGACATCATCGGTCTGGAGCACATCCTTCGCCGCGCGCAAGTTGAGGAAGATGTGGGGGTCAACGTCCGCGGCATAGAGCGTGCTTGCCTTATTAAAGACGCCGATCACGATGAATTTCTCGCCATTGATGATCAGCTTATCGTTCACGTGTACCGGGTCATCGAAGAAGTCGTTGGCGACCCGGTCTCCAATAACGCAGGCTTTATAATCGTTCTCACGGAGCCAGCGTCCCTCTTTGAGCCCGACCGGATCCACATAGAAGCTGCCCAGCTCCTCGGTCTCACCGCCGAAGATGAATATGGGCGTTCGTTTGCTCCGGAACTCCACTTCCGCGGCATCGTAGGTCATGGCAGTGATGTCTTTGATACCCGCTATGCGCTGCAGATCTTTGAGGTCGCGATCAGTGAAACTCCCCTGCTCCACGTAGGTCGCACCGGATATTTTCCCGGGCACCACGGAGATGAGATCAGCAAACATTGTCAACTCGCCGGTGATCGCCTCTTCCATGCCAAAACCGACGCTCACCAGGGATACGATAGCCGCTATACCCACGGCAATGCCGAGTATGGTGAGTATAGATCGCGTTCTGCGTTCCTGTATGCTCCGGTAGGCCATGAGCACTTTATCGCGCATTTCTTATCCCCCTACCAATCACTAAATACACACTCACGCGAGCAACTTGCCATCGCGCATGCGTTGTGTACGTGTAGCGCGAGCGGCGATCTCAGGATCGTGTGTTACCACAATAATCGTCCTTCCATCTTTATTCAGCCCTTGCAGGACATCCATGATCGTGTTCCCGGTCTCGGAATCCACGTTACCGGTGGGCTCATCGGCGATGACGACCTCGGGATCGTTGGAGAGCGCGCGAGCGATGGCCACCCGCTGCTGCTGCCCGCCGCTCAATTCCGCGGGTTTGTGGTGCACGCGATTCCCCAGCCCGACACTCTCGAGCAGCTCTTTCGCTTTCTTCAAGCGCAGATCACGGCGCACACCAGAGAAGAACAAAGGCAGGGCGACGTTCTCGACCGCGTCGAGGGTGTGGACGAGATTGAACTGCTGGAAGATGAACCCGATCTTTTTGCGTCTGATCTCAGCCAGCTGGTTCTCATTGAGCGTGGCGGTATTCACGTTATCGATATATACAGAGCCGCTGGTGGGCGTATCCAGACAGCCGATCATATTGAGGAGCGTGGACTTGCCGGAGCCCGAAGGCCCGATGACAGCCACGAATTCACCCTCCGTAATCTCCAGGTTCACGTCGTTCAGCGCATACACCTCGGTATCGCCCATCCGGTAGATCTTGGTCAGATGCTCAGTGCGGATCATTATTCCCCCTGCTGTGCTTTCCTCGCGCTATTTCGCCTGTAGCTCCTGTGCTCGCCGGCGCCGAGCCCGCATCCAGAGCACCAGGCCGATACCAATGAGCACGAGAACCGCAGCACCGGCAAGGAGCGTGGTCGGCACCGTGCTCGTCGGGGTCTCTCGCAGCTCAAGTGTCACTGCGTACCCTTCGCCGGAGTATACCTTGTCGGTCTCGACATCCTTGTACCGGAGTTCAAAGGGTATCGTGAACTCACCAAGGTCCAGATCGCTCGTATGGAGATCGAACGAAGCGGTAAAGACATCGCCCACCTCCATATCGCCAATGAAATATTCAGAAGGCAGGAGCTTGAGGCCGCTCGTGGTGGTGGGCATCACCGAGACCGCCTTGATGTCCTTGGCCTTGCCGTTCGCGACATCGAACTCGATCCGTGCGATGTCCCCCTGGTAGACGAAATCGGGCGCGGCGACGAGGATGAGTTTCACGTCGGCACTGATCTGTGCGGTAACGGACGATGCCATCGTGCTGCGATGCACATTGTTCCCGTTCTTATAGGTAGCCTCGAAGGTCAGATCTTGCATGCCTGCCGAGTGCGGGGTGAGCATGAAGCTCACGGTTCGCTGCTCGTAGGCGTTTAAATTGCCCACGTAGACGCCCTGTGGCGTGAAGTCGAGGTCCGCGGTGCTGGATCGCACGAGCACGTTAACACCGTTTACCATGTTCGGCCGGTTATTCGCGACCATGATCTTTACGGTTCTGGACTCGCCAAGTGAGATCATGGACGGAATATCCTCCTCGAGCAGCTTCAGTTCACTGCGGTCTATCTCCACTTTGATGGGGAACCGGACGTTATCGCCGTTATCCACCTCGATATAGACTTCCGGGAAGTATATGCCGTCCGGCGCGTAGCTCAGCACGGTAACGGGCAGTGAAACGGACATGCTTTCGCCAGGTCCCAGGGTGCCGATATTGAGATATTGTGTGCGGTCGGTGCTTTCAGCCAGCCATCGTGTATCCTGGGTCTTGGCGCTCAGTCGTATCGTCTCGATCTCCGCGCTCATACCCCGCGACGTGGTGGTAGTGGTTGTCGACTCAGTAGCACCGCCCGGGGCAACGTTCGTCTCCATTTCCGAGGCCGAGAAATCGATGAATGGATTCTTCAGGGTCAGCGTGACCGTGCCGGTATCACCGGGCATCAGCACCGCGGGCTCCACCGAATAGGCAGTCACCATGACTGCAGGTCGTTCCGCGACAGACGCATCAGCAGCACCCGATACCGGAGCGAGCAGTGAGAGCGCGCATACCACCAGAAGCGTTATCACGAATACCCCAACGCCTTTCCTTTTTTCGCTCATTTATTACGTTCCTCTTTTTTTTCTCCTTCAGCTATGGTTATAGATATTCTTTTCGCCATGTTCTTTACGTCATCCTCCATTCTCGCTATATCCCGTTCATTTATGAGCGCGATTATCCGAGGGGTGAGGATAAGGGCGATGCTTACTTTCTTGTATTCGTCCCTGATGGCGAGCAGCGAGTCGCGTATCCGTGCATCTTCAATGGACTCAGCACACGCCGAGAGGAATTCGATCACCTGCTTCATCCGCGCTTCGTATTGCTGTCCGATGACTGCGCCATAACTCGTGGCCAACTTCTGATTGATCGAGTAGTGCTTCTCCCGTCCCACCCGCGCGACGTTGATCACCGTGCGCTGTTCCATGCCCTGCAGGCACTGGCTGATCATGCCCCGTGAATAGCCGGTAGCCGCTTCGATCTCCGTCTGTGTTACGGGCCGCGCTTTGAGGAGCATAAAGCCCCAGATACGGCCCACAGACTCACCGACCCCGAGCAGTTTCCCGGTTTTCCCCGCCGCATCGAGCATCGCGTCTTCGTCCATCTCGTCCCCCCCTTCTTCCCGCTCTTGATTTTAGTTTTTTAACAAAATATTAAAATGCTGGTATATAAAAGGTGGTGGCTCGAGGGGTCAGGGAGAAAAGTGGTTAACGAACAAGCTCAGCTACGTTTCCGCAGCACATAGCCGGTGAGTGCGAGCAGGCCAATGCCAAAGAGTGCGATCGTCGGGAGTTCGGGGACCGGTGCTGCAGGATATGCTTCGCTCGGGTCGAGCCCGCAGGTGCACTGTTTATCAGCCGAGAAATCAATTTTTCCGTCTGGTGTTGGTTCATCATCAGCACCATTGCAGCACTGTGGGCACCACTTCAAACAGAGATCAGACATTGGATCACCATTGAAGCAAGCCGAGTCCTTGTTCGGCTTCCAGTACTTATTATTTAAATCCAGGCATTCCTGGCAGGGCATATTGTATGCATAGACTTCAGTGCACGCGGTGTTGTTGCAGCAGGTGCCGAGGCATTGCTGGAGTTCACCGCAGGTGAAGGTGCCGTTTTTCCAAGTTGCTGGAACTGTATTCCCTATATCGTCTCTTAAACTAGTTGGCAAAACGAACGTCAAGGGCGTTTCACAACCTCCTTGGGAATTGTTGACACAATGAATCGTAAGCGTGCCGATCATGTATGTTCCGGTATAGGTGCCCCCTGTTCTATAAAAATCAATAGTTATCCTGCCATTGTAATACACGGAATCACTGTTAGGGAAATTTGTACTGTTCGTTACCCAGTTAGTCACATTAGAACACGTTGGATTGTATGTCAAATTAATCCGCCCACCAGCGAATCCAGTGGCATTTGCCCATATCTCTACATCAGCATTGTTACAATAGGAAGCATTACTTTGCTGTGGAATCAGATACACTTGATTTGTGGCTGCCACAGGAGAGTAACTCAGAGCAAAGAGTGCAAAAATTACTATGCTAATGCCAGCTATTTTCATCCCTTTATCCTCGGCATAAATTATGTCTCTCATCTTATTTATATAGTGTGCAAAAATTACTATGCTAATGCCAGCTATTTTTTCAAATTTATCCTTGACATAAATGTCTTTCAATCTTATTATACCCCCTTTAGTCACAGCAGTTCAATGCATATCTTGGATTATAGGGCTGAAGTATATGATTGTGGAGAAGTATGATATCCCCTATGTCAATGATACCATCACATCGGCAATTTCCTGCCCAAACACTGCTCAAAACATAGCGAGGATTTTCAGGCTGGAGTATGTGATTATGCAACAATATCACATCACCAATATCTATTACTCCATCACCGTTAGGGTATGGTGCGACATCCCCGCACATCCCGACGTGAAAAGACACTTTTCCGTCTGAGGCGGCATTGTAGTAGCCCGCTCCTTCACTTTGCTTATCCACGATGATATCGTAATCATGATGCACAAACGGGCCACTCGGAATCGCCCACGCGAGCGTGGGGCTCAGCGTGCCACTACCAGTTGTCGTTACCGTCTCTTGCGATCCCGAATCGTCTTCTCCAGTGACCAAAAGATCACTCTCGTTCACCGGAGTATCCTGGATCCAGATTTTGTAGTTGGTACCCGGAACGAAGTTACTGCCCTGAACATACACGCTTCCACCGGGTTGAAAGTATGTTTGCGCTCCACCTTCTGAATTGCATGAGTTTATTTCTGGAAATTCAGGAGGCGGCAGCGCGGCAAGCTGGACTATCGTAACTCCGTAGTGTTGCATATCGGAATAAGAGCCACCCCAAGTCATTGAATGACTGTTATAATCCCAGGTATTATGTAGATAAACGGTATCAGGGTCATTGTAACCACAACCAAGCATTGAATGCCCCTCAACATGGATCATCACCGGTCGTCCGGCATCAATTTCAGCCTTGTATTGATCAAACGTGAATCCATAAGTAAGTTCCAATTCTTCAATGTATTGATTATACATATCAGTTACAGTATACCCTCTAGATTCAAAGAACATCTTTAAACCACAACATCCATCGAGATTATGATAAGATGGGTATAAATCAGTATAACGAGTAGCAGCACCATTGGTATAAAAATAGAATGTCGTTGAGCCATCAAAGTTATTATAATTATATTGATTCGTTTTCATATAATCTCCGGTACAGTCACCATACGCATGCTCAGGCCAACCATTTTTAATAAATGGATCCTTAGCGGTACTACCATAATCTATCCAGTAGTCGTCTACGTGGCCTCTTGTCTCCCGTCCGTCTTTTCCCTGATGCGTTGCACTCAATGGGCACTCGCCACTTATTACTTTTGGATAAGTGGTATGCCCCCAAACGGAATTGTCCAACGGGCAAACGCCGCCATTGGTAGGACCCGTGTACATATTCGAATAGCCAGTTCGGTCATAATAGCCAACCATCATAGCACCAGAAGTTGCAGAGCAGCCATAAGACCAGTCAAAGGCCGGCACATCTGGAAGACTATTGGTTCCCATGACAATATTAGGTTCAGGAACCATTACCGCTTCAGCTTTGATTTCCGGTGGTCGTCCGGGGAAGATAACCTCATCGATTTGCCGTCCTTTTTCGTCCACAAATGTCCGCACCACATAAGGATTTTTATGTGGTGTAGACTCCTGAGCCATTGCGGGCGTAAAAACGACAAGAGCGAGTAGTAACAGAACAAGACCGATTGCGATGCAGCCATCCCTATGCCTTTTGTTTCGCGTCATCGAACGCTCATTCTGAATAGGTAAACGGTACATACGCAGCCGTGCGTATTTAAAGGTTTCGGATACCGGCAGGTTACGCCCGTACCTGCTAGTATGTTCGGTGAGCGCGTATATATAGAGACCGCTTGGAACTATTGAGGCCAATTGGAACTATTGCTTAATCTGAGCACTGCCCAATTTATATAATCACGGTAAACGGCAGTCGTTACAGCATCTTCCTCTTCGTTCGTTATCGTCTGCTCTGCAGTGCACCTGCAGCAGGTAGGCTGCACAGCGCAGTGCGTGAAACGGTGCAATGAGGGCATGTGTGTCCCTGTCCACTGCAAACCGATCACGAAGGCGATACTTTCATGCTCATAATAACCCCGAGGTCTTGTTCAGTTCCTTAGGTAAGAATGTTCATTATAGTATAACGCTAACGTAGCACAAGATCTCAGCCGTTACAACTATGCCAACCCCAAAAAAGAGTCGGGTACAGGAATACCTTTTTTTACTAACCTTTAATAACCGCAATGACAATAGCACATGGGGTAAGTATGTGCCCTGAAATTATGTGTGGGAGGGATGTGACATGCCATTAATCGAGATAAAGGTGTTTGAAGGTGAGTTTTCCCCGGACCAGACCAGGAAGATCATCGAGGCGGTTACTGACGTTATGGTCTCGTTCTCGGGCGAGAGTCTCAGGAGCGCCACGTGGATCGTGGTGGAGGAGATAAAGAGCGGGAACTGGGGTATCGGTGGAAAGGCGCTTGGATTACAGGATGTGAGAGCACTGCAAGCGAGCGCCGCGAAGAACTAAGAAGTCCATCCAAGGGATTTTTGCACACTTGAATTGTAAAAGCGCAGAATACGTAATGAGCATGCTGCTCGATCGTATCGGATCCATCTGCAGTTCCGTGCTCGCTCGTTCGCAGGCAGGGGGCGTGACAGTACCGACTAGTAAGACGAGGAAGGGAAAGTATTATGAGAATCCGGAGATAAGAGTCTCATAGTAACCTGGTTGAGGTAAGGTAAAGATGAACCGAACGTTTACGATTCTGGCAACGAGTATCGTACTGGTTGCTGCGCTCATCGGGTTGCTGCTACCGGTTCAGGCGGAAGGGGGCGGCACACCGTTTGTCATCTACGGGCAGGTCTTTGACACTGACGGGAGAACGCCCGTCGATGGGGTTACTGTAACGGTAACGAATCTGGCGACCGGGAGTTCGGTCCGCGAGGTCACCGCGAACGGCGGCTGGTATCTGGTAGATCTGGCTCATCTGGAGCCGAGTGAAGCGCATGCGGCAGGCGATAGCATTGAGATCACGGCGACCGGTGGCGGGAAAACGAAAACGACCGTGGTAACACGAGCAGAGGAGAGTCCGCAACTCGTGAGACTGACACTCGAAGGAGAAGGTAGATCAGGAGAAGGTGCAGTTCCGGGATTTGGAGCGATTCTGGCGGTGCTCGTCGTCGTTATAGTTAGTAGTATCCGGAGATTCAGAAGAGAGAAATGAGATGAGAATTTCAATTGACGCACCGATGAACCTAACAGAGCACTCGGTATCTGAATTCTTTAGAGGCTGAGCCGGATATTTACAGCCTGGCGGATTTGAAAGTCCGATACGACAACCTCTCTTTATAAAAGAAAGCTCACCACGCACCGACTAACATCGAGTTACACGCTACTGCACCAAAACCTTTTCTTTTAAAAAAAGCTTTAGCAAAAGAAATTTTAGCAAATATCCCTTTCTTAGTTCAGGTTCTTTCGGTGAAAGAAAGTGTTTTAATAGCCCGGGAAATCCTCCATATTTATATTCTCAGCCGGAACTCCGAGCGTTACAAGCGCGTTTACGAGATCTTCGACGAGCGCCGGGGGTCCGCACACGTAGAAAACGCGGTCCGCATAATCCGGTATCTCTTCCTTGATCATGGCAAGGTCTACGTGACCGCGCCGTCCTTTCCAGTCAGCACCGGGTCGTGACAAGGTGTGAATTACCCTCAGATTTTTATTCTGCTGCTCCAAGCTGTTCAGCTCTTCTCGAAACGCTATGGTCTCTTCACTTCTGTTCCCGTACAGGAGCGTGATCTGTGTGGTTATGCCGGTATCCGTGCAGTAGGTAAGTATGCTCTTAAGTGGCGTTATCCCAATACCACCCGTGATCATCCCGATTTTAGGATATTCACCCGTAAAGGTAAATTCACCGTAAGGGCCATCAATAACCACCTCATCGCCGATTTGGAGCTTATCCAACGCCCTGGAGAACTCGTGGTCGGTGATCTTTTTCGTCATTTCAAGAAAGTTTTCAGTCGGGCTGCTCGAGATTGAGAAATGCTTTTCCTTCTTTTCGCCGCCAATCGAAATTGTTATGTATATATACTGCCCGGGATCAAAGTCAAATCCGTGCGGTCTTGTGAATCGAAAGCTCTTTACGTCATCCGTTCTTCTTAAAATCTCTTCCACCCGCGTTTCAAATTCCATATGCGCTCCCCCATTTACCGCTCATTTCCATTGTATCCGGCCAGGCCTCATCGGCGCTTTTCCCCTGTTCCTGGAATCAGGACCGTAACTGCTTATTAGCGCGACAACATGATCCAGTTGCTGTAAGGCGCGCAGAAGATCTCCATTAGCCCACCCGAAAGCAACGTTACGCAGGCGAGTAAATAAACTTTTCGCTGCGTGTCGCTTGTGGCTCACGTCATACTGAACCTTGTGGCTCAGCGGTGCCCAGCGTGTTATTAACTCGCTTCCCCCGTGGGAAAATGGATTGTTAAAATCGCATCAGAACCCCAGAAAATGGCGATACGCCACCCGCAGGTTCACCAGTGCCGCTAAAGCTTTTCTCTGTGGGGCTCCCACCCCACCCCACCCCACCCCACCACACCCCACCCCACCCCCCACCCGTCCCCGAAAACCCTGAAAAGGTTTATAGAAAAGCTTTATTCATAACCCGATAAGTATGTGGTCGCATACTGGGGTGCCTTCAGGATCAGCTCAATATCATCCTCTTTGAACAAGAAGGGCTTTACCTGCTCCGCCAGTCTTCTCAGTTCTTTTTCTGACAGGCCCGACAGATAACGCTCAATCAGATCCTTCGGGTCTTCGCTTAATCCTGCCGCAGCAAGCACCGCACGATCAAACGGGAATTTCTTCCTCAGCATGAACAGTATATCATAGATATACCGACCCCGTCTTCGGCTCATGAGTGCAGCTAATTTCTCTGAAAGCAATGCGCCTTTTGACATGACGATCGCAGAAAAGTTATAGCCATATCGGCTCAGCACATGCGATTCCGTTGATAACGGCCAGTCTGGACGGTTAACCTTGAGCTTTATCATGAGCGATCCAGCTCGCCGGTTCATGATTCCATACTCGCTCATCACAGTGGGAAACGTCACTGAGGCTATAAACAGGCTAGCTCTCGTCTTACTAGAGAACACCGGTGAAAATCCTTCCAGCGATAAATCCCGCTCTACGCGCACCAGAACGTCCGTAAAGCCTTGCAGTTCCAAATCAGGTGTATCGAAATCCAAATCCTCAGAAAATCGTGGTAGATTATAACAGAATCGCAATGCCGTGCCGCCAACAAAATAGAATGAGGTAGCAAAATCACTCTTATAAATGCTATTCAGAATTATGGTCTGGAGATACTCACGCAGAATAGCACGTTTCTTACTCACCGGTAATCCAAGTTCTTGTGCCTCTTCCAATAGATACTCCAGCCTCAGCATGCTATTCTGTCCACTTTCTACAATCGGTTAACTTCTTGAGCGTTACTTTATTGAAGCGTTCCGCATAACCTATCGCTTTTTTCCACGCTATACCCTTAAGGATAGTTCTATCAAAGCGCTCATCATCAAAGTCTATTGCGAGGCCGTGACGAAGTTTAAAATATATAAAGTCTACCAATGCTTTTTCCTTATCTGCTATCAAAACGTCATATCCTTCATAAGATACAATGCGGTAACCCGTAAATGCACGATTCTTACAACTACGATAGATGAAGACACCGTATCTATTCTTGAATTCCCGGCCTGGCTTTGTTGTTACTGAGGTAACCTGCACGGCGATCTCAGGGATTATATTGTAGTGTGAAAGTGCTGTCTCCAATGAGATATAAGAAGGGATATAGAGTTTATTCGCAACATAAAAATCTGGGATCTCTGATCCCAAACCTGGTTCTACACAGGCATACAGGTCCCGTTTCAGACGCTCTATATACCCTTTCTTCGCCCAGCTTGACAGGTTGTTTTTGAGCGTGGCAACATGAGCATCCGGGAATAAATTTGCTATGTCTCGGACCGAGAATATGCTCATATTATTCTTCCGCAGGATCGATAAGAATTCCAGAGCCCTCATTACATTTCAGATAACCAATGCTATCTATGATTTCTTAAAATATAAGGACTCGCCAGGGCCCCGCTACCAGTCAGAATCTTCCACCCTATAACCTCTCGCTCTCATGCATCGGCAGACCAAATCAGCTCTCTCCTTCTGCGCGTTTACCGCCACGTGCGACTGTAGATGGGACGAGCCGTTAACGAGGGCTTTGTACTACTCGTGGTTCGATTGCCTCCTTGGTCTCTCATCTTATCTCATCTTCTCGCATCTCAGTCAGGTAAGTAACGTAAGTAACGTTCGATCTTCTCTCGTGTCCCCCCCCCTTCTTCTTCTTCTTCTTCTTCTTCTTCTTCTTCGCGCCCCCGCCGCGGTCCCGCCGCCGCGATTGATTACTATGAGCGACCTAATTACCGACCGTACCGAGCATCGTTTACGGTAGTGCCTCAAAAGGTGCGTAAAACCGCTGAAACACGCAACAGACCAGTATCTGTGGCTTTAAAAGATCCTCCAATAAGTGGGCCACCTTAAACGCGTTGGTGTTCTGCGCATACGTAGTGACTAAAAAATGGTAAGAACGAAGAGCGAATTTGAGCTGCATGCGCGGATCACGGCACCGAAGAATAACGGTCTTCGTAAACGGGCTGCGTACAAGCGCTCGAGCGGAAAAGAAGTGGCGTGGATAAACGTCCCGCGGCACCCACTGCCGTTGGGGGCAATAATGTGGATTCCAGCAGGTAGCTGTGGGGCAGGTGAGCGCAGATGAGTGCCGGTGGTACCGGGACCGGTGCCCGTAAGAGTCCCGGTCGGAATGTTAAGACCATTGCGGTGACGCCTGAGGCCCATGCCGCGATAACCAGGCGAGCTGAAGCTGCGGGCACCGACCGCAAAACGGTCGCTTCTGAAGCGATACTCGCAGAAACCAGCCGAAGAGGACTGGTCAAACCGAGCACAAAGGAGCATCAGATACAGCTTTCAAAAGTGCTGCGCGGGTGTGATCTCTTTCACTTCGCCCGTGAGATCCTGGATTACGACCAGCTGGAAGAGGTGCCGCACCACGCTTGGTGCCAGGAGCTGGAGAAACGGCATAAACGCTCGCTCTGGCTTGAGCCGCGCCATACCTTCAAGTCCACGATCTTCACCAAGGCCTACCCGATCTGGCGCCTGCTCTGGAACCCCGAGCTCAGGATACTCATCGTCAACGACACTGCGGGTAACGCACAGGCGTTCCTCTCCGAGATCGTGAACCACTATCTTCGGAATGAGAAACTCATCGCGCTCTATGAACAGATCTATCATACCATACCGCTCAATCCGCATACCGCAAAGAGCAAATCCATCATGCTCACGACGCGTACCAAGAACTATAGCGAACCCTCCATCAGGACGGTAGGCGCGCTCGGCAATATCGTTTCCGCGCATTACGATCTCATCATTGTCGATGATCTCTGCAATATCAAGGACCGCGAAAGTCCGGCCATACGAGCGAAGAAAAAACTCTGGTTCCAGGATCTCCCCTCCATACTCACGCCACAGGGCGAGCTCGTGATCGTGGGGACACACTGGCACTGCGATGATCTCTATTCCCATATTATTAACCAGCAACTGAGCCCTGCACTGGCCGATGAGGACCGGTACTACATACAGCGTGAATCCTGCTACCTCGAGAATACGACCTGTTCCCGCTTCCCTACTATTTTCTCCGACCAGAAGCTTCAATCGCTCGCGGAAGAGAAAGGCACAGCACTCTTCGCCTGCCAGTACTTGAACAGCCCCATATCACCGAAAGAGCAGATCTTTACACTTGAGCACCTGCATACCATTCCGAAGGCACGAATCAATCTCCAGAACGCTGAGGCTTTCGCGTTCTGCGACCCCTCGCTCGGGGCCAATGACTTCTCCGCTATCATTACCCTGCTTCGGTACCACGACTTCTGGATCGTCTATCACTGCATACTATCACGAATGCGTCACTCGCAGCTTATCGAGAAGCTCATCGAGCTGCATCAGCTTTTCCAGTACCGGCTCGTCGGGATCGAAGCGAACTCGCTCAACAAAGCTCGATCAGATACTGAGCCCTGTACCTTTGAGCTCACACTGCGCCATCAGCAGCGTCAGGTTGGCGTCTCTATGCCCTACGAACTTGTCTGGCATAGTGCCCGCAAGGAAGCCCGTATCCAGGACATCGAGCCGTATATTACGAACGGGCAGCTACTGTTCCTTGAGTCCCATAACCAGGATTATCCCGAGCTCATAGACCAACTGATCCAGTTTCCCGCTGCCGCACACGATGACGGGCCTGACGCACTCGCCGGCGCTATCAAACTGCTACAAAACACCCAAAAAGCTAAAAAATCGGTTCTTATCCCCAGAGCTCATTAGCACGTTCTTTTGCTAAACGTTTTCTTTCTAAGAAAAGGTTTGGGGGCTTAAAAATGCTCTTTATGATGACTGAAGTATGTAGAACACTTCTACCCATAATAAACCCTTGTCCTCATGGTTCCTAAAACAGTATCT
>JAFGKP010000041.1 GCA_016928455.1 Methanomicrobia archaeon | reverse complement strand
GACTGCGCCATGCAGGGGATGGAGATCGCCATGAGCGTCATGGCTATGAACCGCTGCTTCTCTGTCTCCAGAATGCGTGTGGCTAACGCGCCCGGAACGTTACAACCGCAGCCCAGGATCGTCGGCACGATCGCGGAGCCGTGCAACCCGAGCTTGTGCAAACCGGTATCAACGAGCACCGCGAGCCGGGGCAAATAGCCCAGGTCTTCGAGCAGGCTGAGCATGAAGTAGAAGGTGATAATAAAGGGCAGCACCATGCCGAAGGGCACGTAGAGTCCTGTGGTCAGGATACCGAGCGACTGCTCGAAATCCGGTGCTGCGACCGTCGAGGTTCCGATCAAGATAGTATGCAAGAGTCCGCTCGGCGCGAACGAGTTCACGGCGTTGATGATCCAGGGTCCGTAAAGGCCATAAAAGAAGGGATCGAGCACGTAGTCGATGAGCGCGTTCCCGATCTCAATGATAAAGAGGAAGATGAGGAATATCGCGAGTATCGCGAGTGGAATGCCGGTCGCTGGTTGTACCGTTATGTCTGCTAATCGGTCCCAGAGGGTGTGATGCCGGTGGTGCACCCGTTGCGTGTCACGAATGAGCTCACCGACGCGCAACCAGCGTTCCGCCTCTGACATCGGCTGGATCGTCTTCGAGGGCTCTGCCATGTTAATCGCAGCGGCCAGCTCGATGATGCCCGTACCACAGAGCGCGCAGGTCGGAACAACCTGAACGCCGAGCTCACGCTCCAACCGAGCGAGATCGATCTCGATACCGAGGTGCTGTGTCTCGTCCCAGAGGTTGAGGACGACGATGGTGGGCTTCTTCATCTCCAGGAGCTCCAGCGTGAGGTAGAGATTCCGCTCCAGGTGCGTTGCATCAACCACATTGATGACAATATCGCCACTCTGGAGCATCTTTCGGGCGACTTCCTCGGCTTTCGAACTTGGCTCCAGGGAGTACGTTCCTGGTATATCGATCAGCTCGTATTTCTCGCCTCCGATCCGGGTTGTGCCGCGCGTGAGATCGACCGTAGTGCCCGGGTAATTCGATGAGATCACGTTCACACCGGTCAATCGTGAGAATAAAACGCTTTTGCCTACGTTGGGGCAGCCCGTGAGAATAATCTGCTTCATACCTTCTCGACCAGGATATGCATTGCCATTCCCCGCCCGATTGCGATCTGCGTGCCTTCGATATCCAGGACGAACGGGCCGCGTGCCGGCTGGGTCGCGATTACCGTAACGATCTTGCCTTCCCGGAGCCCCATCCGCCGGAAATGGTGCTGCCGCCCACTGCCCATGCCCACTGCAATGATCCGCCCTTGTTCGCCGGGCAGCAGTGCGCTAAGAGGAACGCCTCCTGCCACTGATTCGTGAAACACTCCTGGATTCTTCATGACGCTCTGTTTTTATACTCTACGTTTAGGCACGGAAAAAGCCATACCTAACAGTATTCGGATACTAAGGAAAACCTAACTGACGCGACCGCGAACGACGCCGATACAATATGCTGGGTTGGCTAGACTTCTTACAGCAAGGCGGAACTCAGACGGTTATGAGTGAGTGACTCGTTTTGGCTCGCGCTTCTCCTCGGCACAGGGATGGACACCGGTCTCACAGAAGGTCTCGAAATGCGCGAGCCACTGTGGATGATCCGGTGCGGAGATCACAAACTGCACGAACTTCTTCAATTGCTCAATTGTCCTTGGCTCCAGATCGTGCTCGATGATACAAGCATCTCTATCCGCGATCTTTGCAGGTACGTTCAAAAGCTCCAGGAATGCGCGGATTGTCTCGTGTCGGTTTTTGACCACACGCGCGATCTCGTTACCTCGCGGGGTTAATCTAACGCCCTCATATTTCTGATACACCACAAAGCCCTGCCCATCCAATTTCCGCAGCATCTCAACGACACTCGGGGGTCGGACCTGCAACGCCGCCGCAACGTCCTTCACTCGCGTGTATCCTTTCTGCTCTGTTACGTTCAGAATCGCTTCCAGATAATCTTCCGCTTTTCTGCTCAACATACGCCGGATTTGTTAGGGTATCCTATAGGTGAGGAAGGCGTCTCGTATTTAAAGCTTGCTACCTTATTCTTCTTCACCGCCACCATCGGTGGTAATTAGGAGTGAAGGAGATGGTTGGAACGACGCCGCGAAAGGAACGGACCATTTGCTTCGATCTCGAAGGGCCGCTTTCACCGCAGGATAATGCCTATGAGGTGATGAAACTCATGGGAGACGACGGTGCACGCATCTTCGAGATGATCAGCCGCTATGATGACATCATTTCGCTTCAGGGCAGAGCGGGCTACGAACCTGGTGATACGCTCGCGCTCATCGTGCCGTTCCTCCTGGCGCATGGTATCACAGAGGCGGATATCAGACGCGTATCAGCGCGTGCAAAGATCGTAGATGGCGCCATAACCCTCTTCAGACAGTTACAAACGGAGGGCTGGGACATTTACATTATCTCCACCAGCTATGAGCAGCATGCGCACCATATCGGGCGACAACTGGGCGTTTCCGAAGACCACACGCTCTGCACGCAGTTGAATTTGGAGAACTTGGGATTTGCATTATCCGAAGCGGCTTTTACGCTCCTGAACGAGGCGCAAGACGAGCTTCTCGGGCTCTACACGGACCTTGAAAGCGAGAAAACGGATCAGCTCACGAGACGGCTGGATGAGCTCTTCTTCCAGCAACTTCCTGCTTTGGGGTTCGAAATCTTCTCAACGCGTGTCGTCGGCGGAGAACGGAAAGCGGAAGCCGTGCGCACGATCACAGCTGAGAAGGGGATTTCGGTTCGTGACATCATCGCGGTCGGCGACAGCATTACTGATTACAAGATGCTGAACGAGGTAGCACTACGGGGCGGCATCGCCGTCGTCTTCAATGGCAACGAATACGCCGTGCCGTATGCAAACGTCGGCCTCGCATCGATCGATATCCGATTCCTCTCTCTGATATGTGAAGCATTCACGCAGCACGGCAAGGAAGCGGTAATGGAGCTGGTCACGAGCTGGGAACTGAATCGCGATCGCTTTGCAAACGATCCCGCGGTGATCCCGAACAGCGAGGTTAGCGCAGGAATCAGAGCGTTCCTTACGTCCCACGCAGGAAACCTACCATTCCCCTACTTCCACAACGTCGAACGCGCGGACGACCGCAAGCGTGCGGAAATAATCGCGATCCATAAGCGGTTCCGCATGCAGGTGCGAGAAGACGCAGGTAAGCTGGGCTGAACTAACTGAAAAACTAACTGAAAGTACGCGCGCACGGGAAGTCGAATTCTAATTCTTATTTATGGAAGACGCAGACTCTTTCTTGTATCATGAGTGGAGAGAATGATTCGGAAAAGTCAGAGATAAAGACGGCAGAGGAGTTGCTGCTCGCCGGTGAGGCGTGTCTCAACGCGGGGAAATTTGAGGATGCAATTGCGATTTACAAGGAGATCGTGAAGCAAGAGCCACGACTGCCCACGCTGGCAAAGGCCTGTAACGATTGCGGCGTTGCTTACGCGAGCTTGAAGATGCATGAGATGGCTATTAACTTCTTCAATGCCGCGTTGAATCTCAGCGCTTATCTCATGGATGAGGGCATCTCAACCTGTATCAATCTTGGTCAGGTCTACAAATCGCTGGCTGAGGACGATAAGGCCGAAGAGTACTTCAAACGAGCCGAACAGCTCAAGAGAGAGCATAAACGACGTGAAGACGAGATGAAGCGCGCATTCTCCTACGTGGATTGAATCGAGGCCTCTTTTTAAAAAAAACGATACGTGCGGCTTCTCCAGGTCACGGCTACCCAGCGGTATTCGAGTACTGGAGTATAACCCTTTCGCGCGCTCGCCTTTCTTTCACCCTATCGATCTCCCGTCCACTGTGCCGCACGCAGTGAAGAGCCGCGAGGTGGTATTTCACCTGATAGTTCCAAACTTTTTTATCGCAGTAGGCGTTAAGAAGAGTAGGTGGAGCACATGGAGAAAATAACCGTAAGTTTGATAAAAGCGGATGTCGGTGGATTTCCCGGGCATTCAACCGTGCATCCTGATTTGAAAGAGCGTGCGAACAAGGAATTGAAGCAGGCGAAGCAGAATGGCTTACTTGTGGATTATCACATCTTGAATGCGGGCGATGATTTAGAGTTGCTGATGAGTCATCGCAAAGGTGTTGATTCGGAAGAGATCCACGGCCTGGCGTGGCACACCTTTGAGGCTGCGACCGAAGTTGCGAAAGAACTCAAGTTGCACGGCGCAGGTCAGGATTTGCTCGTGGACGCATTTAGTGGTAATATCCGTGGCATGGGGCCAGGTATTGCGGAGCTGGAGTTTGTGGAACGCGGCTCCGAGCCCCTGGTGGCATTTATGATGGACAAGACCGAGCCAGGTGCGTTCAATTATCCAATCTATAAGATCTTTGCTGACCCGTTCAACACTGCCGGGCTCGTGGTGGATCCCACAATGCATGACGGGTTTGTTTTCGAGGTGTGGGATATAAAAAAGAAGAAGCGGGTATTTTTGCGCACTCCTGAGGAACTCTATTCATTACTTGCCTTGATTGGCGCAAAGAGCGAGTATGTAATTAAGCGGGTATTCCCGAAGGTGACGAGCCCGTTACCGAAGGACGAGCCCGTGGCCGTTATCAGCACGGAGAAGCTCTTCTTTACCGCGGGTAAATACGTCGGTAAGGATGATCCGGTCGCACTGGTACGCTCGCAATCGGGCTTGCCAGCGTTGGGCGAGGTCATCGAGCCGTTTGCCATGCCGTATCTCGTCAGTGGCTGGATGCGGGGCTCCCATAACGGTCCGATCATGCCCGTCTCGTTTACCTATTCTAAGTGTACGCGGTTTGATGGACCACCACGCGTCATTGCCGCGGGATTCCAGCTCAGTAAGGGGCGATTAGTAGGCCCGGCAGACCTCTTCGATGATCCTGCATATGATCGTGCGCGCCGAAAAGCCGCGATGATCGCGGATTACATGCGCGCACATGGGCCATTCGAGCCGCACCGACTCCCGATCGAGGAGATGGAATATACCACGCTCCCCAACGTCATGAAAAAACTCGCAGGACGCTTCGAGGATACAGAATAGGGGATAGATGGAGATCGGTGAAGCGTTTTTTCTCCTTTTTCTTTTGTGCGCTCTTTCACGGAAAGGAGCGTAAGCTGCGGATACGTGCGCTATCGTCGTCGGTAGGAAATGGAGCTTGAGGATACGTATTGCGAGGCCTTTGAGGGGCTCGTTGCACGACTTTACGTAACCGCTTATGATGAGCCGCGGGTACGCCAGGCGGTCAGCGGTGCCACAGCACTGCCCTGTACGGTCTTTGGTGAGTCAGAGGGTGGGGTCGAGCAGTGGTTGCCCGAACAGGAAGAAACACCGGATGGCAGAACCGGTGCACTCATCCAAATCTGGGTGAATTACGGCCCCGGAGCGCCCCAGAAGCTCGAATATGAGCTCGCGAAACGGGTGCGGCAGGGGATACTCGTGGTGCCTACGACCTCAGTCTTCAACGCGCTTCATGCCGGGGAGACCATCGATATGATGGCGAAGGTGGGGCACTGCGGCGATGGATATGAAACCATTGAGCACCGATTCGGCCGGGAAGTCATCATCGTGCCGATCATGATGGGCGAATTCGTGATTGAACGCAGGATAAGCTACCAGCGGGGCGTCATGGGCGGTAATCTCTGGCTCTTCTGCACCAGCCTAGAGTCAGCTCTGGAAGCGGGTGAGCGTGCAGTTGCCGCGATTGAGCACGTTGAGGGTGTGATCGCGCCCTTTGGGATCTGCTCCGCAGGCTCAAAGCCAGAGACGAATTTCCCGGAGATCGGCCCGACGACCAACCACTGGTACTGTCCCACATTGAAATACCACCTCGCGGATTCGCAGGTGCCTGACGGTGTGGTCAGCATACCAGAAATCGTGTTCAACGGCCTCACGCTCGACTCGGTAAAAATGGCGATGCGAGCCACGATACTGAGCGTTCAGGATCTCGAGGGCGTCGTAAAGATCTCAGCCGGTAATTACGGTGGCAAGTTGGGTAAGTACAGGATCCATCTCCGGGAAGTTCTGTAGCGGAGTTCCGTATTCTTTTTTGAGCCACCCATCTGACTGATGCTGGTTTAGCTTCTTAAGCAGAACGTGAAGATAAAGAAAGAGACGGTAGTCAATGGTAGAGCAGGAGTTTTTGACAGCGTTTAAAAGAGTCTTTGTCTATCAGGCGCGGAAGAAATTTGGGCTCGCGGAAAATGTCAGCACCGTTGGACGGATCGCGCGACCGCTGGTCATCCCCCTCTACATTCTCCTGCTCTATTTCTTTACACGGAACCATTACTCGCTCCCACTCACGATCCTTACGTTCATTGGCTGCGCATGGCTGAGCGCCATTGCGATGGACTCGATCAGACGAATTTATCATATCCGTTCCGAGCTGGCTGAGCCGACCACAAATCCCGGGAAGAAGCGATTTCGTGAGCTCGATGCGTTCTCCTTCCGCGAGCAGTGCATCGCATATTTGATCTCCGCGCTCGTTCTGACCGGCGTCTTCGCCAGTGGTATGTTTATCATTGCGTTCTTGCGCACGGGCGAGACGGACCTGCAGATATTTGTAGGCTTGCTGAGCATTCCGCTCGTTATGCTCCTGGAGTTCAAAGGAGTACTGCCTGGGCACGGATAAACGCTAACTAATGCGCTTGCGCTTTACCGTAGTTTCGCCTCTTCGGGTAGCCTTGAACTGACCGAAAACGTCTGCTCCACACGGAAATCACAACCTTTTTAAGCCCTCGCTCTTCATGCAGTATCGAAGGTAGATGGGTATGGAAACGAAGAGGTACATAATCGCCGGTATTCTCATTGTCATCCTGCTTCTGATCGTCATCTGGGTAGCGTATGCGCCTGGTGGGGCCAGGCTTACTGAGATGGATAACGGGAAGACTCTCACGGTTGCTGTTGGTCAAGAATTGGACGTGATGCTCAAGGCGAATCCAACTACCGGGTACACATGGGTAATTGTGGAGCCGACGGATGAGCGAATCATACGGCAAATGGGCGAGCTCGAATTCGAGCCGGAGTCCGATGCACTTGGTGCGGGCGGCGTGCAGATCATCCGGTTTGAGGTCGTCGGTGCCGGCCAGACAACCCTGAAACTGATGTACCATCGGCCATGGGAAAGTGTTGAGCCACTTCAGACGTTCTCCGTAACGCTCATCGCGCAATGATCGATAATTGGGCTTGACGGAGGCAGCGGCGCTGATTCCACGAGGCTAGCAATCGCTAGCGTCCGTCCATAATTATTAATAGAGTCGCTCATTCTTTGGATGAGTATGATCATTCTTTCCGGTGGCACGGGCACGCCGAAGCTGCTAACGGGGCTCGAGAAGGTCTTTAAGGACGAGCGGCTCACGATCATTGTGAATACTGCAGAAGACCTCTGGATCTCAGGGAACTTGCTCTGCCCTGATCTCGATTCCGTGCTCTATACGTTAGGCGGGCTGATCAACAAGGAGACCTGGTGGGGACTCAAAAACGACAGTTTCAGCACGCATGCCGCTCTGCAAGACTTGCCGAATCCAGAGCGCTTGATGATCGGAGACCGGGATAGAGCGACGCATATCGCGCGATCTGAACTGCTACGGCGGGGCAAGAGCCTGACTGAGGCGACTGCTGCGCTTGCACGGAGCTTTGGCATACCCGAGCGGATTACTATTCTCCCGATGACCGACGCGCCCGCCATGATACGCACAAAAATCCTCACACCCGAAGGCGAGCTTCATTTCCAGGAGTTCTGGGTCGAGCGTAGAGGCGAACCGGACGTGCTTGACGTGCAATTTGAGGGTATTGAGTCAGTAAAGCCGTCCGCGGAAGTGATAGCAGCACTGGAGGATAAAACCGACCCGCTCGTGCTCTTCGGGCCGAGCAATCCGGTAACGAGTATCGGTCCTATTCTTGCCCTCGAAGGTGTGCGAGCGTTGCTGAAATGGAAGGTCGTGGTTGCCATATCACCGATCGTGGGCACAGCGGCGGTAAGCGGCCCTGCGGGCAAATTCATGCGTGCCAAGGGTTTTGAGGTATCACCGTATGGCGTATATTCCTGTTATAAAGACCTGCTGGACATGCTGATCATCGATAAACGTGACGTGTGCACTGCAGCCGAAGGTGTTGAGGTGCTACAAACCGATATCCTGATGAAAAAGGAGCGGGATAGTAAGCGAATAGCAACGTTCCTGAAGGAGAAGTTCTCGCGTTAGCGTATGTATGAGTGCATGAGCACGATACTCTAGATCTGGTACCGCACCTGCTTCTTGTCCCCTATTTGACCGAGGAGTTGCGTGCAGAAGCAGCAGTAGTTGATAGCTCGCAAGTTTTAACCTTTACTGCCCAACGTTTTTTATAACGGTGCGCAAAACCATGCCAGAGAGCACGGAAGAAGATAAGAGCGATCTCGAGGAAGACCGGGAAGAGCATAAAGCGAGCATCTTGCTCTTTCTGTGCATGGGGTGTTTCATCCTGATCACGCAACTACTCGCCGTGCTGCTCGCCGCGCCACTCGACGCCGCAGGTATGCAGGCGTTCGAGAATCCTGAATCGCTCTGGAATCCGCTGTACTTCTTCGGCTTTATCATCGCCTTTACCGCGTTCATCCTTATCGTGCTCAAATACGGCGGCGAGAAGCTCGTTTATTTCGTCATGCTCGCCGCGGTGGCCTTGACGATCTATTACGTAATGGTCGTGCTCCTGCCGTACCGCTTTCTGCCAGAGCTGGTTACGATTGCGCTCGCCCTCCTGCTCTTTACGTATCCTGAGTGGTACGTGCTGGACATAACCGGGCTGCTCATCGGCGGTGGCGCGGCGGCGATCTTCGGCATCTCGCTCGGCATCCTTCCCGTGCTGCTCCTCATGATTATCTTGCTGGTCTACGACGCCATTGCGGTTTACAAGACGAAGCATATGGTCTCGCTGGCCGAGTCGGTGGTGGATCTCCACATGCCTGTCCTCTTCGTGCTACCGCGACATTTGCACTTCTCACTCCTCAAGGGGAGCGAGATGGAAGAGGGTTTCTTTATGGGGCTCGGTGATGCGATTATCCCCTCTGTGCTCGTTGTCTCCGCAAATGCGCTCCCTGATGCGCTGCAGTTCTTCGATCTGATCAATGCACCTGCGCTCGGCGCGCTCCTTGGTACGCTCATAGGCTACGCAGCACTGACCAGCATTGCAGGCCGCGGGAAACCACACGCCGGCCTGCCATTCCTGAATACCGGCGCTATCATTGGATTTCTGATCGGTTATGCTGTCGCAGTTATGTAGTGTGGTTTGAGCTACCCTGATTGCTCATATGCAAGAACGGCAGAGGGCGCTCAGGGTATCAAGCCCTTTACAGTTCGGATGCAGTCAACCAACCCGTGAGCGTAGTTGATGCAGCCGAATGCGGTGAAATAATCGCCCATGTTGAGATAATACTGCGTGTCCGCGTAATACCGTTTCGCGTGCGCCACCACGGTCTCCTCATCGACTGTGAGTGCGACCGAATCGAGCTCGATCAAACTCCGCTCGAACAGCGTGAGATCCTTTGTGATTCGTTCCGGCTCGTTCATTCTTCGTACTCCGATTCTACTCAATACCGATCGCCGCATAAATACCCACCCCCGGTGCGTACCGAGGCTTCCTTACAGGGCGCAAAAAGACGAAATGAGCGTAAGAAATCGCACGTATTTTTAAGGGATGAAGGCGAAGAGAAGTGTGGCAAGATTAATGACGGTTTTTAGGCTCAAGAAAGCAGAGCGGTCTGATTTGGAGGGTATAGTACGGCTTTGGAAGCGGAATATCAGGACGGTAAACACCGCGGAGGACATTGCGGAGTTCTTCGATACCGCCGAGCAGTACTTTTTCGTAGCCCTAGCACCGGGATCGAGTGGCAAGGAAATACTTTTCGGGTTCGTCGGCGGCGCGATCCGGGGCGGCCACGGCCATATCTCCGGGATCGCGGTGGAAAAGCGGTATCGACGATGTGGTGTCGGTGAGGAATTGATAACTGCGCTCGAACTCGCCTTCCTCAACGAGTCATTTACTACCATTACCCTCGAGGTTCGGATAAGCAATTCGGGGGCGATTCGCTTCTATGAGAAGCAAGGATACCGCCTGGCCTACACGGTGACGGGGTATTACGCTGATGGCGAGGACGCGTTCGTCTATGTGAAGAAGTTCAGATGAGTTCCCAGTCCGGCAGGGGAAAGCAATTCTGGCGTTATCACCGCGTTTTTCAGTTGTCTCTGGACACTCACTCGTCCTTCAGCAGTGTCAATGCGCCCACGGGACAGATGTTCACGCACGCTTTACAACTGGTGCATTTCTCCTCGTCGATCTTTATCCACGTGCCCACCAGCTCGATCGCATCCGCGGGACAGACTGAGACGCAGCCACCACAGTAACCACATTTATACCGATCTATCTCAATCATCGTTTTCAGGTTGTTTCCTCCGAAAAGATCTGGCCTTCAAAGGTGCTCACCTCGGTCTCCTCATTGAGCCATGCGTCCTGCGGAACGCCTGCTTTCCAGCAGGTCTGGCAGAGGAACTCCTCCGCGTCCCAGCCAAATTCGGTCGCTACTTGCGGGAGTAAAAGGCCTGTCTGTATCCCGCGCTTCACGATCAAACCGTGCCTGCCAACCGCGATATGCCGGGGCATCTCCTGGGGCTTCACCTTCAATACCTGCGGCAAGGTAAGCACCGTGAGTTCGATACTCACGTCCTTAAATTCATGTAACGTAACCGCCGGGAATCGGGGATCGCCGACCGCAGCGGAGATGGCCGCCTCGACGATCGCCTCCTTCAGCGGGAACGCGGGATACGGGAAGCCGATACAGCCCCTGAGCGCACCGAAGACCTTTAAGGTCACGAAGACACCGCGATACTCGTCAAAGCGCGGCGACAGATCGGTCGGAGCGCTTATTTTCGTGTTCGTCCGTAAATACTCCGTAATCGCCGCACGTGCAAGCTCTAACCCACGCTTTCCCTCTTCCTCTGTGAGCATGATCCTCTCAGCAGTCATCGCACTGACACAGAGCAGGAATTCGCGTCAAGCGCTCCATTCAAATCGCGAGTCCGCTGCTCACTCCCTCAATAAAGGATCAAGCTATTTAAAGATTCCGGGCGGCCTTTGCTGTGCCCGAAGGCGTTTCTAAATTGCGTGATCTTTCCGAGTGTTACCGCTTTCTTCCAGCTCCATACCATCTGACCGTGCGGGCGGTCCTGAGGCGTGATTGTGGTGTCCATGAGCTGAGCGTGCACGAAACCAGAAGGCTTATATGCGACCTCCGAGCATAGAATAAACAAATATTCGGTTTCCACGTTTCCACGATATAATGATTATCTTATTTCTTGCAGATCGCTTATTTCTTCTGCGTCTCCGGCCATTAGTTCCAACAATACAGCAGCATGTTTTCGATGCCTAAGCTTATTATATCCCTGTACTTCGCATGTATTGATCTTATCTCGTTATACCGCATCTGGTAAACGACTTTTTGCTCTTAATCCACTCTGTCTTCTCCCTTCTTCGCGATTACGAGCATTTCAAAATCTTCCGGGGTGAGTTTATCTTTTCTGGAGAAAGCACCCAGTTTTGCTCCGAAAATATCTATCTTTTTATATCCAAGGGTCTTCAAAAGCCAGGTTATTTCGCTGGGCACATAATAACGCTCGTTGCAGTTGAGTTCTTTTTTGTTCCCCGCGTCGTCTTCGAATACAGTAGTATTGTGATCGCGAAACGTCATCAGATCAAAGGTGTTGCTCTTATAGGTCGCGTTACCCTCCTTGCCTTCTGAGGCGCAGAATTTTTCCACGGAATGATACAGCGGGAACAATCCGTTCAAGGTCGTAAATATGAACTTCCCATTATCTTTCAGCGACCTGGTCGCGTTCTTGAGTATCTCGAAATTCATTTCATCTGTTTCCATCAACGGAAACCCGCCTTCGCACAGCATTATGGCGAGATCGAATTCCCCCGTAAAAGGGAGATTTCTCGCGTCCAGTTTTTGGAAGTCGATTTTCAACCCCTGTTTTCTCGCTTTTTCTTTCGCGCTCTTCAGCTGCGATTCGGACAGATCGATCGCCGTAACAGTGTAGCCCCTTTTGGCCAGTTCAACTGCGTGCCGGCCTGTACCGCAGCCGATATCGATGATTTTAACTGATTTGTCATGTCCTATTTCCCGCTCAATAAAATCACATTCTCCAATCGTCCCCTGCACAAAGACCTCGTCATCGTATTTCCGCGCGTAGTTTTCGAATAGCGATTCATACCATTGTTTCATGTCTGTTTTTCCCTATCAAGCCCCAAACCCTATAGAGAAAGTGAGTTATTTCAAATTTCAAACAGAGGTATGAGCATGGCAAACTTCATCGCTCCTGAATTGTACCGCCTTCGGACTATAATCGCTAGGTACAGGCAGTGATAATATTAATACCGCCCTGGAGAATACAGCAAAACCGAAAAGCAAGGAAACAGTTCAGAACTGGGAAGTAACCAATGCGGGGGGCAGGATTCGAACCCGCGAACCCCTGCGGGAGCAGATCTTGAGTCTGCCACCTTTGTCCACTCGGTAACCCCCGCTTACTTGTATCCTAGCTTATCCTAACCTATCCAATCTATCCAAACAAACTCAGCTAAACGATGATCGCCGCAGCCGACGCGATCTTCGAGTAGCGCTCTACCGCTTCCCGAGCCACGGGTCCGCGAATCTCCGAGCCCTTCGGCATGCCCTTGTCATCCACAATAACGGCCGCGTTATCCTCGAACTTCACCCGCAGCCCTGACGGCCGCCGGAACTCCTTCCGCTGTCGCACAATCACCGCTTTCACGATCTGTTTCTTGATCTCCGGCCTGCCCTTTTTCACCGTGGCGATGACCACATCCCCGATGCCTGCCTTTGGATACCGGTTCTTCACGCCACGATACCCCTTCACCGCAATAATCTGCAGGACCTTCGCACCGGTGTTATCCACGCAGTCTAACCGCGCACCGGTCGGCAAAGCCCGCGGTATCTTCGCTTTTATCCCTTTCATCTTACTTCGCGCTCCTTCACTCGCTCGGTTGTCCTTATACTTCTTTCCTGTGGCAGGTTAAAAGCTTGCGTTGCGTGCGAACCCTCACCGTTTCTCCACCACGACGAAGCTCTTCGTCTTGCTCAGTGGTCTGCATTCCGCGATCTTCACGATATCGCCCACCTTCGCATTGATGCAGGGCGGATTGTGCGCGTGTATCTTCGACTGCCGCTTC
>JAFGKP010000040.1 GCA_016928455.1 Methanomicrobia archaeon | reverse complement strand
TACCTGATCAGGCAGATGGTGGACGAGGGTAAGGATCTTCGCGGCAACAAAATACACAACCCGCCAAAACTGCACGTCGGCGGTGCCGCTGCCCCGGGCGCGGCACACCTGAAGGCCGAAGTCGCCAAGGTGAAGCGGAAGATTAACGTTGGCGTGGAGTACATCCAGACACAGGTCGTGTACTACCAGGATATTCTCGATAAGTTCTTTAACGAATTGGGCAAGACTGAAGTCCCGGTTCTGGTTGGTATCTTTCCGGCAAAGAGTTATGGCGCGGCTGATTTCTTCGACAAGTACGTCGCAGGTGTCGATGTCCCGCCTGACTACCTGGCGAATCTGAAGACGACGAAGGATATCGCGGATAAAGAGAAGCGGAAAGAAGAAGTAGATCGAATCAATGTCGAGTTCTTCACCGACTTCCTCGAGCACCTGAAGGGCACACCGGCGGCTGGCTGCCACATGATGGCCGTAGGATATCCACGAATTATTGGTCCGTTGAAGAAGGTAATGGAGTAACCAAAGGGATTTTTTTCCCTTTCTCCTCTTTTTTGCTGGAGCACGAGAGAGAGCGTCCTGAGTTTGTAGTTTAGCGCATGCACGCCCGTCCTAGCAGCGCCGTGCTGTAAGAGCGGGCGATATGACGGTTCGCGATACCTACCGACCACGGGCGTTTCCCATTGGTGTATATTCCACTCCTTGAAGTTCCCGCAGAGGCTCGCGTTTAACTAACGAGGGACGCAACCAGGATAGCTAGCTCACCCGCCGCTCTCAGATCAGTTGGAGATCTCTAACAAATCTCGGATCGCCTTCTGCACCGCCTCTTCCGAATTGTAGCGTTGCTGCCAGCCCAAGGCAACGAGTTTCGAGGCATCAAGCAGCATAACCGGGACGTCACCCTTCCAGCCGCGCTTGCCGCCGGTGTAAGAAAATTCCGGATCGAGGTTCATGGCCTCGGCAACGAGTTCGGCAATCCTCGTGACGCTCGTCATGCTGTCCGTCCCGATATTGAAGATGTGCACCCGCTCCTCGTCGGCCGCCGCCTGGAGCCCGACGCGCATGGCCTCGATACAATCAGAGATGTAAATATACGATTTCGTCTGGGTGCCGTCGCCCAGAATATCTAACTCCGCCGGATTGCTGCGCAACTTCTGGACGAAATCATAGATGACGCCGTGACCAGACCGCTGGCCGATGACATTTGCGAACCGGTAAATCCACGCCTGCAGCTCAAAGGTATGGCAGTAAGAGGCGATGAACGCTTCGCAGGCGAGTTTCGAGGCACCGTATAACGAGATAGGGATGGTGGGATATTCCTCGGGCGTCGGCAACTGATCCGCATCGCCGTACACGGTAGAGGTCGAGGTAAACAGGATCCGTTGGACGCCATTCTGGCGCATCGCCTCCAGCACGTTGTAGGTCGCAATGACGTTCTGTTCTAAGTGCACGTACGTGTTCTCTGCACCGAGCCGCACTTCAGGGTTCGCCGCCAGATGCCAGACCTCCTCCACGCCCTCAAACAGCCCGGTGATCTCGTCATGCACCAGATCGAGCTGATGGAACTGGAAATTCGGCTTGCCCAGATGAGCCGCGATGAACTGCTCGTCACCCGAACTCAGATTATCGAGAACGAGGAGTTCGTGATTATCGGCCATCAACCGGTCAACCACATGCGAGCCGATAAAACCCGCACCACCTGTTACCAGAATTTTCATTTGTGTCACCGTCACTCAGCCCGGGGATACGAACCGAGCAGTTTGATCATGGTCACCCGCGATTCTAGATTCGCCAGCACCGCTTTTATCTCTTTCTCCTCGACGTGCCCCTCACAATCGATGTGGAACATATAATCGCCCAGGGCACGCCTGGATGGTCGGGACTCAATCTTCGTGAGGTTGATCCCGCGCTCCGCGAAGACGCCAAGGACGTCGTAGAGCGCTCCCGGACGGTCCTTCAAGGCAAGTAAGAGCGAGGTCTTGTCATGACCGGTCGGCGCAGTCTGCACCCCTGCGAGGGCAAGCGCGACGAATCGCGTCACACTTGCCATATCCTGCACGTTCTCCGCGAGTATGGTAAGCTGGTATTTCCGCGCGGCCTCTTCAGAGGCTAACGCGGCAATCGCGTCTATCTCCCGGGCCAATTTCGCAGCGGCCGCTGTGCTGTCCACTGCTTGGACCTTCACGCCTCGAGACAACAATCGTCCCCTGATGAATCGCTTGCACTGCGCGATTGCGTGCGGGTGCGAGACGACCGTTCGGATCTGCTCAAACGTGCCACGCGCGAGCAGGCAGATCTTTATCGGTACCAGCACCTCGCCGGCTATCTGGACCACGCCGGAGGTACTTTCACTCGTGAGCACATCCAGGGTCTCGCCCACTGAGCCCTCAAGGGAATTCTCGATCGGGACCACGCCGTACGCGACCTCGCCCCGTGCGACGCTGTCCGCAACATCGAAGATGGTAGGGTAAAAGAGGAGTTCGGCACGCTCGTCAGCCGTCTTCATCCGCGTTTTCAGCCAGAGCAACGCGGCAGTTTCTGAGAACGTGCCTTCAGGCCCTAATAAACCCAGTTTCATTGGCGAGTATGTACGTTACTTGGTTAGTTAGACCAAACTGCATCGCTGTTTATAAAGCTACAGCGGGCGATTCGCAGGGGCGCGTACGGCATTTATATACCGCTGGCGCGTATATCCCTAATAGGAAGATAAGAGCAGCCTTGGTAGCATAGCTGGCAATGCGCCACCTTGGTAAGGTGGAGACCGTGGGTCCAAATCCCACCCAGGGCTTAGGTATAAGCAATAGTAATGATTTCTGAGAAGCGGACTACAAGAGAAGGCGATAACGAGAACGGAGCGCTAAGTGGGCTAACGATTTGGATGCCGTAGTGCCAAGAAAGAGAGATTTTTTATCGCCTCGAACGAATAAGTGATTTAATACAACACATGCTCTTCAACACTGGATCTACTCACACCCACCGCACGTTTTATAGACCTTCACCATGAAAATTTAACTGCACCGAGGGGATAATTACGATGATATGCTCTTCGAACATTGGATCTATTCGCTGGCGATCGCAATACTCGTGGGGATGGTGTATTTTAAGTTCACTGGCCGCGATTACGCATGGCTCGTCGTCGCGAGCGCGTACGTACCTGATATGGACATCGTTGCGGATGCGGTGCTCAAGAAGATCGGGATAACGGTGCTGCTGTACGGGAACCCGATACGACATGGCGATTTCCACAACATAGCGTTTTTGCTGCTGTTTGCCGGATCCGTGGCGATGGTATTACATCCGCTGGGTATAAGACTGGTAGATTCGTTCTTATTTGCCGGTATCGGGTTCGGGGCGCACCTGTTTGAGGATGCGTTAATTGCAAATCCCTCATATCCATTCTTATGGCCTCTTTCCATGGAAAGGTTTGGTATCGGCATCTTCAATTACACCCTCGACTGGCATGGTATTGCGAATACAAACGTGCTGTTTGTGGGTGTGATGCTCGTCCTCTTAGCGGCGATGCTACGAACCGCCCACGAAGGAGCGGGATGGGTAACGAGGAGTATGATACCCACAAGCCTCATATTACATTTAGATAAATGGTGAGAAGGGATCCGATTCTACTGCTATCCCCAGTGGAATTCCAAGGAGTGTCATCAAAACCAAGTCAAAAGAAAAGATCAGAAGCTTTTGTGATGATTCGTGAATCACTTGAACGCCTGGTGCGCGCTGCACATAGTCCTCCGCACAGGCGCTACAAATGAAAATGGGCACGCCGCCTGAGATCTTCTCATGCGTTAGCTGCTTGGGTTCGCCGCAGAGTGCGCAGCGATGACGGCGTGCCGCGATTTCGTGTTGCTCGTCGGCATTGAGGGCGGTGATCACACACCGGTCGGTCTATGCGAACGGGAACGTGGGGCCGGACCTATTTCTCCGCGGACACCGAGGAGTTATTGGAAGGAAGATAACTCAGCGGGAAGGAGGTGAAACGCGTCCGCTCTGGAGCAAGCCAGTCCGCTTTGGACTAGGCCGGCCCGCAACCCTCTGCCCGATTCTGGTCACTCACTGCCTTCCATATCACCTTCCATGCCGCTTCACTTCCCTCGGCTCGCTATCGACGGTCCCAGCCAGGATGGCAGGTGCATCTGTGTCTGCATTGCGGAATTCGGCACCGTACGCTTCGCCTTCGATGAAGGGCAGTTTGTCGGGCTGCCCTTTCAGCGTGATGGAGAACACGTCGTTTTCTAACCTTACGGTGCGTTTTTCGGTAACCTCACCGTTCGTGGTCGTTACTCTATCACTGATCTGAGAGCAGCGTAGTGGCGTTCCTACGACGACAGCTCTATTCACCGATCAGCCCCTCCTCTATTGCAACTTCCCTGAAGAACTCCGCAACCATGCGCATCGGCTGATCCAAAAGCGAAGGATCGTCGATGAACATTCGCCATTTCTCCACAAATTGTTTCAATTCCTCCCGCGATTCCGGACTTAGAGGTCTCTTAGACGGGGACTGGGTCTGTTCTGGGGTAGAACGAGATGTATGCCCCCCATCTAGCTCAGTTCCTACAATGCGAGGGTGTCCCATTGCTTCTGTTTTTTTCAGTTTGTATTCCATGGCAACATTGCCCTCCTAACTGTTAAGGTTGACTGAACCCCAACAGAACCTACCTAGTGCGGGGCGAGTATATAAAACTAATGGGCAAACGGTATTTGTTCTGACAAATGGTATTGTTACGAATGAACGAAATACTTTATTGCTGTTAAAAAGCAACATTTATAAACAGGCAGGTAGAATGTTGTTGGCGAGGTGAAACGGAAATGGTAGAAGGTGCGGGTGAACCCCGCGGGAGCGAAGCGCGAAAAAGGCGAACGGGCGATCTTAAGGAGACGTTCTCAATTTCGATACATCCGCAAGTGCGGCGGGCGATCGACAAAGAGGTGGAAGACGGGCTCTGGGATAGTCGCTCACAGGCGATCAGCCATTACCTCCACCTGGGTCGCGAAGTGGACAAGCAAATACGCGAGTTGGCGAAACAGCGGGTTTTGATGTTCGACGCGCTAAGCAAGACCGAAGAGGCTGACTGCGAGTTCATATTTAACTTCTTATCGCTGATGGAAAACCGGGAGTTTCGGCGGCGGCTGAAGAAGCAGATGGAAGTAGTAGGTCTGGGCCAAAAATGAGTGGGTAGACAGGCTGTTGAGGGGTGGGCTTTCAAGAAGTTCTTTGAAAGTTCGTCCAGGGCGCTTATACAAAAGTTTAAATCCCAACACACCTTACGTAACTTGTAGACGATATACGAGTTTTAGCTCAGCACATGCCAGAAGACGAGTTCCTGTTCCCCGACCCAGAAGCACTGATACGGGTATTCACTGATGACAAGAAGCGGCGGCGAAGAACGTCTGTGGTCAAACGATTGCCCATGCTCCTCGTTGAGGATTCCGAACCGCTCCAGACGATTCTGATCTGCCGTGAGCCCGATGAACGGATACTGATACTGAAGGACTTCGGGACGGCAAAGCGGGAAAAACAATAAGTCACTCGAACTGGACAAACGGATTGAGCCGTCACGAAGCATCGTCGCGCGAACGGGTTTCTCATTCGGATGGCTCTCTATAGTCCGGTCCGATCGTGTCGTGTACCAGGCTACGTGGGAAGATTTATATCGAATTTGGCTCAATCGTTAAGCATGATCGCCACCGCAACCATTGATGACGAGTTAAAAAGGAAGATTCTGACATTTCAGAGAAACGAAATTACGGAACATTATATTTACCGCAAGCTCGCGCAGTCGGCAAAAGATGAGCAAAACAAGCAGGTTCTGCTTGATATTGCTGACGAAGAGCTTAAGCACTACCGGATATGGAAGGCCTACACCAAACAAGACATAAAGCCCTCGCGGTTGATGCTTTTGAAATACTATCTCATCGCGCGGATACTGGGCATAACATTCGGTGTGAAGCTAATGGAACGGGGAGAGAAGAGCGCTCAAATATCGTATCATGATATAGCCCCGCACGTATCAGACGCCAGGAGCATACTAAAAGATGAAAACGAGCATGAGAACAAGCTTATCAGTATGATCAACGAGGAGCGGCTCATGTATGTCGGATCAATCGTTCTCGGGCTGAACGATGCTCTCGTCGAACTAACAGGAGCACTCGCGGGCTTCACCTTCGCGTTTCAAAACACACGCCTTATCGCATTGGCCGGTCTTATTACCGGCATAGCTGCCTCACTTTCTATGGGGGCGTCCGAATATCTATCAACCAAGTCCGAAGTACATGAGGAAGGACTGAAGGATCCGATCAAAGCATCGGTATATACCAGTGTGGCGTATATCTTGACCGTGGCCTTTTTGATACTGCCCTTCTTCGTACTGCCAAATGTCTATGTAGCTCTAGGAGCAACCCTGGTCAACGCGCTCATCGTGATCTTGCTATTCACGTTTTACGTTTCCGTTGCCAAGGACCTCCCGTTCAGGAAACGGTTCCTTGAGATGGCGACCCTCAGCCTCTGTGTGGCGGGTCTGACATTTGCTATTGGATACCTGATACGGACATTCCTGGGAATCGAGATTTGAAACCGTTTATCAGAACGCCAGGAGTCTGTGATAACGTCCGTGCGGTCGGCACGCAGGTATCACGGATACAGACGATTAACGCCGTGAATGAGCGCATTCACCGAGGCAATAACGATATCCTCGCTCACGCCGCTCGCGGTAAGCGTGCGATCACCACGAGTGATTCGGACAACGACGCTCACAAGCGCGTCCGTTCCGCCGGTGATCGCGTCGACGTGATACTCCTCGAGCTGCAGATCGTTCATCTCATGGCCCGCGAGCGCCTTCCGTAACGCGTTGATCGCGGCATCCACAGGCCCGATACCCACGCTGGCCTCGGTTATCTCTTCACCATTGATCTGTAAGCGAATCGATGCGGTAGGACATACGTTCTTCCCGGAGACCACGGAGAGATCAAGCAGCTTGATACGCTCCTCGCGCTCGATACGCAAGACATCCTCGACAATCGCCTGGAAATCTGAATCAGTGACCAGTTTGCCTTTGTCGCCAAGCGCTTTTACCTTCGCCAGGATCTGCTGGGTCTGCTCCTCGTTTGCCGTGAGCTTCATGTCCTCAAGTACGCGCTTCACCGAGGCCTTTCCGGTATGCTTACCGAAGGCGAACCGGCGCGTCCGTCCGATGATTGCCGGATCGATCGGCTCGTACAGTGTTGTATCCGCCAGGGTTCCGTGGACGTGCATGCCAGACTCGTGCGTGAATGCGTTCGTGCCGATCAACGGCCTATTCGGTGCGATAGGCATCTTTGTCACATTCCGGATGAGTCGCGAGGTCTCATACAATTTCGCCTTTGTTATTCGCGTCTTCACGCCGTAGAGCAGCTCCAACGCGGTTACAACCTCCTCCAACGATGCGTTACCTGCACGCTCACCGAGCCCGTTCACCGTGACGTGTACGCACTGCGCACCCGCCTGAACCGCGGCGATAGAATTCGCCGTGCCCAGACCGAAATCGTTATGACAATGAACGGAAACGGGTGTGGCAACAGTGCAGAGCTCCTGGAAGATCTCCTTCGCACGCTCCGGATAGAGCACGCCTACCGTATCGCAGAAACATAAGCGGTCAACGAGCGGCGCTAACCGGTCGAAGAAGGTTTTCAGGAATACCCTATCAGCCCGTGACGCGTCCTCTGAGCTGATCTCGACGGCTAAGCCATGTGATTTCACGTACTCCGCGCTCTCGATCGTCTTCGCGAGCAGTGTCTCGCGATCCATCTTCAGCTTCTTCTGGATGTGCGCATCAGAAACGGGAGCCACGAGATTCACAGCATCTACATCACAGGCAAGTGCGGCATCGATATCGCCCTTGAGGAGCCGTGCGAACGAGCAAATGTCCGCGTTCAAGCCCTCGTTCGCGATCGCTTTAATCCCACGCTGCTCGCCTTCCGAGATAATCGCCGTTCCTGCCTCGATAATGTCCACACCGAGCAGATCAAGCTGCTTGGCTATCAGCAACTTCTGTTCAGGGGTCAATGAGACCCCGGGGGTTTGCTCACCATCGCGCAAGGTGGTATCCAGGATCTTTATCGTCTTTTCGACCGCCATATGACCAGTGCTCCTCGTTTACTACCTATAAATAGTGAATCGCCGTTTATTAATAGTAGACCGTCTGAGAGTCGTGGAGGCGTACCAGCCGCCATCTCCTTACGTCACTCACATTGCTGTAACAGAGAGATAAGAACGCACGGAACGAGACGACCTCGTGGCAACAACAGAAACCAGGTGGGCGAAATGAAAGCCGTCATCATCTACGCATCGCGACACCAGGGGAATACGGCCAAAGTGGCACGGGCGATCGCGGAAGTGCTCAACGCTGAGCTCCTTACCGTTGATACGGCACACGGCACCGTAATCGACGAGTACGACCTCATCGGACTCGGCTCAGGGATCTACTGGGGCAGGCACGATGAGGAGTTGCTGGCACTGGTTCGCGCGTGGCCAGCGCACAGTAATAGGAAGGCGTTCATCTTCTCCACAAGTGGGCTGGCTGAGGGCAGGATTTTCAACCGGTATAACCGGCGCTTGCGCAACGCCTTAACGGAGAAGGGCTTCATGATCATCGGTGAGTTCTCCTGCCGCGGCTATGAGACGGTTTGGCCGTTCAAGCTCCTTGGCGGGCTCAATAAGGGACGGCCGAACGAGTCGGATTTAGCGGCTGCCACGCAGTTCGCGCGCGGGCTGCGTGTGCCGAAAGCAGGCTGATCCTGATCTTCACGTCCCCACCAGATCACTCGGTCAGTCCAATCGCAGTGCGGGTATCCAACCCGTATAGCTCTTTCCGTTAACGTCGGTGAACGTTGAGCAATTTATCCAGCCATTCGCGGTTTGTAGTGTGGCTTGATGGTGTATCTGCGGATACGAGCCTGTTTTGATGCTGTATGTATACGTCTCGTTGGCCTGCAGCGTGAATGCTGTTGGGAAGGTAAGCGTGTCCCAATCGCCCTGATAGCCATCCCATGAAACTTCAGCGAGCTTCGTGCCGTTCGTATACGAGAACGCAGCATGTTCCGGGTGCCCGCCGGTGCCTGCACACGGATAGATGTACAGCCGCGAGACAAGGAGTGTTTGAGAGGGCGTTATGGTGCCATTGAAGGTGCCCGAGATGCTCGGGTACGGCTGTGCCGGCGCTTCGGTGTCGAAGATCACGATCGAAGCTAGGATAAACGCGGGATCGAGCACGCCCCCGGTGATCGACAACGGCACCTGAATGGTATAGGTATCGAGGACGGTGTAAGGCAGTTCCGTCCAGTCAGGGAGTTTAAAAAGCTTGAAGTTCTCGCTGACCGGCGTTGCGAACGTGATCGTGAAGAAGTACGTTCCGTCGGGACCCGTTGCCGTGATCGTGAAGCCTTTCGCACTACCGAGAGCCACGTTCGCCGGCGCGTTCGAGACACTGTAGCCGTCACCCACCGGATCATCAGTAACCGAGGTCTCGGCGTGATAGATACTAACGGCGGGGTCCGAGCAGGTCACGCCAGGAACGCCCAGTTCTCTGAACGCTTCGTTATTCCCTTCGTTCGTCTCCTCTATCATGTCCACCGGATCAACGCGTACGTAGATCGTGTGCGTCCCGATTGCCTCGCTGACGTCCCATGTGACTTCAGCATGTCCGGTGCCTCCGGCAGGGATCTCTGCGATCGTCTGATC
>JAFGKP010000039.1 GCA_016928455.1 Methanomicrobia archaeon | reverse complement strand
TGGCCGGCGATGCTCAAAGGCGCGGGCTATTCGCTGCCCGCTGCGGTCGTCGCCTCGGGCATGGTGACGATCAACGGCAAGGCGTTCTCGAAGACGCGCGGGAACGTCGTCTGGGTATCAGATTTCCTGAAACGGTTCCATCCTGACGCGCTGCGGTACTTCCTGGTGGCGCAGTCGAGCCACACGAAGGAGCTGGATTTCTCCTGGGAGTCCTTCGCCCTGCGCATGAACAAGGAGCTGGTCGCGATCCTCGGTAATCTGGTGAACCGCGTTATCTCATTTACGCACAGGAACTTCGGCGTCATACCCGAGGGCGCTATCCAGGAAGAAGTGATCGAGGCGATCGAGAAGACGAAGCTGGAAGTGCTGAGTGCGCTGGAGGAGTACGAGTTCAAGAAGCTCGTAGACGCGGTAATGAAGCTCGCAGACTTCGGAAACAGCTATTTCCAGCGCGAGGAGCCCTGGCACTTGATCAAAACGGGCGAACAGGGTAGGGCGCGTGTGGGCGAGATCATCAAGAACGTGTTGCAGCTCATTAAGGCGATCTGCATCTTACTGGAGCCGGTAATGCCCGTGAAGATGACCGAGGTGTGGCAGCAGCTCGGCATGTCGAGTGATCTGCATGCGGTGCGGCTGGACGAATTGGCCGTGCCCGTGGAGAGCGGGCAGCAGGTAGCGAAGCCGAAGCTACTGTTCGAGAAGGTGGAAGTGTAACGAACGCTGACCTTAGTGCCGTGGTATACTGTTTGTATCCGGAAATCGTACGTGCTCAGTGCAGTACCGGGAACAGCTCCCGTTTTTTTAACGGCGACTAGCTCTCGCGTCAAGTACCACTGGACGATTGTATTGTTAGCCTTTTATTCTGCGCCGACCTTATCAATCTGTATCCGAGGTAGAGGTGCACGGTCATGAAAATCTCCATGGATATTGAATTAAAGGATATTCCGGGCCAGTTAGTCCGTGCGTTACAGCCCGTTTCGGACTCTGGCGGGAATATCGTCAGCGTCGTGCATCAGCATGACAAGAAGACGCCCTCCGGACGTATACCGGTGCAGCTCGTTGTGGAGCTGGACGAGCAGCGATTAGAGCGGCTGGTACGGGCGTTGACTGAACGCGGCGTGCGCGTCGTACGAACCGGTGAGGAGCGGTTGAAAGAGTCAATGGTGGTGCTCCTCATCGGGCATATTGTCCATTCTGATCTTCGGGAGACGATTGACAGTATTGATCGCACAGGCTTTGCCGAGGTGGTCGCGCTCTCGCTCTCCATGCCGAGCGTTGACGAGGAATCGTCCGCGTCCGTAACGATCAGCGCAATCGGTGATCAGGAGCTGAGGGAAGCACTGCACATTTTAGAGGGGACCGCGAAGGAGAAGGGTATCATGGTTATCGCACCTATTTAAGGAGCGTGGGTGTGTGATTAGAGGAGGAGCTGGTATGAGTATGCGGAGTAACATGAAAACGGTGCGTATTTCGATCATCGGCTTTGGCTATGTCGGTGCCGGGTTAGCGGAGGTGATTCGGCGAAAGCGTGCGGACCTGGTAAGCACGTACGGGCTGGATGTGCGGATTGTCGGTATTGCGGACTTGAACGGTATTTTTATCGATGAGCAGGGCCTTGACGAGGCCGAGCTCTTGAAGCTGCGGACCGGAGCGAAGGATTGGGAGCGCCCGGGGGGGATGACGACGCTCGAGCTCATCAAAGAGCTGGACTATGAGGTGATGGTCGAGACCACGCACACGGACGTCACTTCAGGCCAGCCCGGCTTGACCCACATCACGACCGCACTGGAGTCAGGCAGGCACGTGGTCACCTCGAATAAGGGGCCGCTCGCGCTGGAATACTCGCGCCTCACCGATCTTGCGGCCGCGCAGGGCTGCGCACTCAAATATGAAGCGACGGTCGGCGGCGCGATGCCGCTCATCTCGCTGATACGAGATAATCTTGCGGGAAACGGTGTGCTCTCGATCCAGGGCATTCTGAACGGCACGTGCAACTATATCCTCACCCGGATGGCCGAGGAGGGGTTGCCGTACGAGCACGTGCTCAAGGAGGCGCAGGAGCTCGGCTACGCTGAGGCTGACCCGTCAAGTGACGTTAAAGGGCTCGACACGGCAGTGAAGCTCGTCATACTCGCTAATTCCGTCTTCGGCATGAATGCAACCTATAGAGACGTGGAGGTTACAGGTATCACGGCAATCACACCCGACGCGTTGAAGCTCGCAGACGATGCGGGCTACGTGATCAAACTGATCGGTGAGGTGAGTCGAGAAGGCTGTTTGAAAGCGCGGCCGCGGCTGGTGCCCAAGGACGATCCGCTCAACGTCGGTGGCACGCTCAACGTGGCCACCATCAAAACTGATCTTGCAGGCGATATAACGGTCATTGGCAAAGGTGCGGGTCCGATAGAGGCAGCGAGTGCCATCCTTGCCGATATCATCAGCATCTATCGGTAGATAAGAGCGGTTTTGCTCACGCAGTTCGGCCGCGTCAAGCGCATTCAGGTTACGTATCAGAAGTAAAGAAGGAGGTGGTGAGAGCGTAATGGCAAACGAGAAGGGTAGCATAGTGATCTCCCTCACTCCGTCGGAGTCGCGGCGGCTCATTGCAAACGGGGTAGCGAATCTGGACGTGGTGCAGCGTGCACTGAAACACGGTACGATTGTTATCGGACTGGGAACGACCAATGCGTACGTTGCCGAGGAGCTGTTACGATCCGCGTCAGGCACAAAGCGGGAACTCGAGAAGCAGCGCTATGCGGCCGGTGTGATCACCGCCGAGGGCTTGTGCGTCGTACCGAAAGAAGCACGAATCAACGAGATTATCCTGCGAAACGGCGCGGTAAGCGAGGAGCGCATCGGCGACGCGATCGAGACGCTAACCGCAGATGACGTATTCATCAAAGGCGCAAATGCACTTGACGCGACGGGAACGGCAGGCATACTCATGGCCAATCGGTTAGGGGGCACAATCGGTGCGGCGCTCGGCTCCGTAATGGCGCGCGGCGTGCAGTTTATCATTCCAGTCGGGCTCGAGAAGACGATCCCCTACTCCATTGTCGACGCAGCGAAGCGTGTGGGGATCGAGCGCTGCACGAGAACAATGGGCTGGCCGGTGGGCTTGATGCCCGTGCACGGCCGGGTGATCACCGAGCTGGAGGCCCTGAAGATCCTGGGCGCGGACGATGCCTTTCCTATCGGTGCCGGTGGCATCAACGGTGGCGAAGGCTCCGTCGTCATCTGCTGCGAAGGTAATCCCGAGACACTGGAGGAGGTGATGACGCTCGTGCGTCACCTCAAGGGTGAGGCACCGGTACGGGTGGTGAGCACGGACTGTCTGTAACGGTTGAGAATTAACTGCGAGGAATTTGACGCCCAGTGTATCGCCCGTTTCAAACTCTTATAACCGCACATTTTATACCAGTACCTATGGAGAAGCGGAAGCGCCCCTCGATCTTCGACCTGGTCGAACGGTACATGGAACGCGTGCTGGAGGAGATGAGCAAGCTGCCCGCGCCTACGGAAGATGAGCTCGCGCGCATGATGAGACAGGGACCGCATGAGTTTGACGAATGGTTTCGCGACCCGTTCGAGGAGATGCTGCGGGAGCTGGATACTGAGCTGCCTGAGGAGGCGCACAAACGGCACGGGCCGTTCATATACGGGTTCTCCTACACCCAGGAGCCGGGAAAGGAGCCGGACATCAAGGAATTCGGTAACCTTAAATCGTCCAACGGGCGGTTGGAACCCGCTCTGAATGGTGAGCGCGAGCCGCTGGTGGATATCATCGAGGAGACTCATGCGTACGAAATCGTGGCGGAATTACCCGGTGTTGAGCGTGGGGAGATCACGTTACACGCCACCGAGGATGCGCTTGAGATCAGAACAGAAGGCGACGTGAAATACTATAAGGAAGTCACCTTCGAGACCTGTGTCAAGCCGGAGACCGCTACGGCGACCTACCGGAACGGGGTGCTCAGCGTCCGCATAGCGAAGCGCGGTGACGAGCAGAAGAGGAAGACGCCTATTCCGCTCGAATAAGCCGCAATAAGGCGTCTGTGAGGCTGTCTTCTCCGCGATTTCACGCTCGCCGCACCAATGATCTTCCGCGCGGAACGTTCAACTTCTTATTAGTTACTGGTGCGAACCGAGGAGCATGAGGAGCTGCTCTCGTAACGCATTCACTTCCCCGCTCGTTCGCTTTCGCGGGCGTTCGATATCCACAGCGAGTACCTCGAGGATACGGCCCGGCCGTGAGGACATCACGACCACACGATCCGCGAGATAGACCGCTTCGTCCACGCTATGGGTCACGAACAGTATCGTCTTCTTCGTCCGTTTCCAGATCTCGAGCAGCTCTTCCTGGAGCAAGTTCCTGGTCTGTGCGTCAACGGAGCCAAAAGGTTCGTCCATCAGTAAGATCGCAGGCTCGGTCGCTAATGCGCGCGCGATCGCAACGCGCTGCTTCATACCGCCGGAGAGCTGGAAGGGGAAGCTGTGCTCGAAGCCCGTGAGCCCCACGAGCTCGATGTACCGTTCTGCAGTCCTCTTTATGTCGCGTTTGCCCTGTATCTTCAGCCCGAATTCAACGTTCTTCAAGACGGTGCGCCAGGGGAAGAGCGAAAATTCCTGAAATACCATGCCTCTATCAGGAGAAGGGCCCTCTACCGGCGTTCCATCAAGAATAATCTCGCCGCTCGTCGGATAGTCCAGACCAGCGATCATACGCAGCAAGGTGGTCTTCCCGCAGCCCGATGGTCCGACGATACAGAGAAATTCGCTCGGCTTTACCTCTAGATTGATATCCTCCAGCGCTTCGCGCGACCCGTTCTCAGCGTCATACGTCCGTGTTACGTTGCGCAGTATGAGCTGATGATCCATCTTACTTCACAATCCCCCGCTTCCATCTGAAGAGCCGTTCCTCCACGAAGTACCTGAACATGCGGTCTAGAACCAGGGCCAGGAGCCCCAGCACGAGCATGTATGCGATTACATAATCCATTTGATGGAGGAAATAAAATTTCTGGAACAGCCGGTACCCCAGTCCGCTATTCCCCACACCGAACATCTCGGCCGCGACCACGCACATCCAGCCCACACCCATACCTACGCGGGTGCCCGTGGCGATTGCGGGAAGCGCGTAGGGCAAGGCGACATGGCGTATCAGCTTCTTGTGCCCGATGCAGCCCAGGACCATACCGGTCTCCACGAGGACGCGGGGCACATCCCGGAAGCCCGAGTAGCTGTCAATGAGGATCGGGAAGAAGGCGCCGATGAAGATAATAAAACCTGCCGCATAATCGTTCAGCCCGATCCACACAATGGCCAGCGGTATCCATGCGAGCGGGGGAATGGGTCGCAAGATCTCGATAATGGGGTCAACGGCCCGAAACACCGGCCGGAACCAGCCCATAACGATCGCCAGAGGCAGCGCCAACGCAAAGGCTAGCGTCAGCCCGATACCGAAATGGTAGAGGCTGGTGAGCAAATCAGGAACTAAGAGATTTCGGAGCGTATAAATGGAAGCAATAACGGCAGAGAAGCGTGGTAAGAATAACGAATTCTTGATGACGTATCCTGCAGTCACCTCCCAGAGGAGGAGAACCAGGATGAGCGGTAACAACGCGAGTCCGTTCTCGCGTATCACTGCCGTTAGCTTCATGCTCCTTCCTTCTATTCTAACTACCGTGTTAGTTCGTCGTACAAGCTGGTATCGAAGATCTCAGGCTCTCCGAGCACTGCCAGTCCCAGGCCCTCGTAGCGCTCTCTATCCGCGTCGTAGATGACGCTCGCATAAGCAAGTGTCGAGTCCACCGCGAGGTGCGGGTCGTGAGTCCAGCGCATGTCACTGACGTTCAACGAGTCTTTGATCGTCGCCACGTCCGCTCCCTGCCACTTCGCATAGATCTCCGCGGCCTCGTCGGGATGCGCGATCTCGTAGTCCGTCGCCCGGATATGTGTCTTGATGATCTGCGAGACGATCTCAGGATGCTCGCGCAACATCTCCCCGCTCGCGACCAGGCAGCAGCAGGCGTGATCTGGCCACATCGTGCCGGACCACTCAACGATCACACCGTTGCCTTCCGCTACGATAATCGTCGGCGTTGGACTCGGCAGGAATACCGCGTCGACCGTTTTGGCACCGATCGCCGTTGCCGCGTCGCTCGGCCCCATTGCCTTCAGATCCACTTCCGTCTCCGGATCTATCCCGTTATCCATGAGCCATTTCGAGAGCACGGTGTGCTGAATCGAGCCGGGCGGGAACGTCCCGATTGCCAGACCCCGCAGCGATTCGGGGCCCGTGTAACTGCCCGCGAGCTCCGGACGGAGCACCAGTGCGGAGCCCTGGGTCTGAACGCCGGCGATGATCTTCGCATCCAGGCCTTCATACATCGCTGCGATCGGCGGTGCTGCCCCGACATAAGCAACCTGGAGCTCGCCGGAGAGCATAGCGTGCATCTCCGGAGGTCCCGACGGGAACTCCTTCAGGACAACCTCAGTGACACCGAACTGAGCCAGGTCCTCTTCCCACCAACCCTGCTCAGCCGCAAGTATCGCGGCGATCTGATGCGTGCTCGGCTGATAGCCGATCGTGATGGTCGTGATCTCCCCGGACGTCTGGTCATCCAGACACCCGAGTGCCATCACAGCCATAACAACCGCACCCATGGCCAATAACCCTATCACAATTCTTCGTTCCACATCACGTCACTCCTAACCTTTTTTTTATTCTGTACCCTCACGTTCTTCTACTGCTACTTGTAGTATCTGGGAATAAGGGTATAAAAGTACTACTTTTTTGGGTATGAATTTACCCTATTGTATAATCCAACCGGCGAATGTTCCGCTATTACGGGTTGAGCTTGCCTCAAACGGCACGACTGAGCGCCGCCATGAACCGCCGCTTCAGCGCCGTGGCCCCTACGGGGATGTTCTCGACCTTGGCATTGCCCGGTTTCACCGTAACATGGAGAAATCGCGGACCTCGAATTTCGTATAACCCTTCCAAAACGGATCGCAGCTCAGCTTCTGTAGTAGCTCTCAGGACGGTCTCGATGCCCGCACTGAGTGCCATCAACTCCATATCCATGTACGGTGCCGGTTGGTCGCCGGTGCTGCCCCAGGTGCCATTATCCAAACAAATAACGCTCAGATTCTCCGGCCGCTTCTCGGCAACGAGCGGTAACACGGTGCTCATCTGTAGACTGCCATCGCCATCCAGCACCATCGTCTCTCGTTGTGTCTTCAACGAGACACCCAGCCCGATCGGGGTGGCCTGGCCCAAACTGCCGAGCATATAAAAATGCAACGCGCGATCTCGAGCAGCATACAGCTCCTTGCTCGGCACGCCTATGTTCGCGATCACCGCTTCTTCGCGTAGGTACTCGGTGAGTATGCGTATCGCCTCGTACCTGCTCAGCTCGGGCTTTCTCGGGTTGCACGTGTACTCGAGGACGCGCATCTTCCTGTGTTGCGGAACTATAGTCCCGGCTATCCGTTCATCACGGTCCCCGGTCCGTGGCGAGATGAGCGCGATATGCGGACGTTCATTCTCGAAAGCGTCTTGAATAACATCCTCTACTGAGCCCAGTTGTGTGGCATCCTCTATGATCGTGTGTTTCAGATCAAGGGCATCCAACAGTTTCGGTAGTGCCATTCCCAGGGGCACCTGTGCTTCGATGCGCTCGTTGTACACACCGCGCCAGCTCGCCAGTATCGGTAACGGCAGTCGGTACGTGACGGTAAGCGACATGAGTGCGTTGAGTACTGTGCCCAGGCCGGTGCTCTGGATGATCATGAGCGGCTTGCCACCTGCGAGATACGCGCCTGCCGAGATCCCAACGCCGTTCTCTTCACGGTTCAAGCCGACATGACAGAGTGCTTGATCGTGCGCTACAAGCTGCAAGAGCGCACTGAATTTCTCACAGGGCAGCGTCGAGACCACATCTATCTTGTTCCGCTTCACTAGCTCCAGGATGGCGCGTGCGGGTTCGGGCATTGGTGCTCTTAGAGGTTAATGAACCCTATAAGCTTCACCGCTATTGAGGCTTATGGTGGTAGTAGCATCCTGAATTCGAGTGCGCTTAGCTTTTTCTGGCATCTACGACGCTGCGAGCGAACGGTGTTATGTCCCACCTACAAAGCCCGAACAAACTCCCGGAGCTCGTTTTTAACCTCATCCAACGCCAGGAGGTGCTCAGCGGGCTGGAGCGCCATCCGTTTTTCTATGTGATAGAGCGCGCAATCCTCCTTCACTCGTTTATAGCCGCCGCCGGTGATATTCAGCAAGATCCGGTCCGCCTGCTTGACCAGACCGGCATCAAGGGCTTTCAGTAATGACGCAACCGCCACGGCTGCCGCAGGATCCAGATCGATCCCCTCTTTGCACTCGAATAACCGCTCCGCTTCACGTGCCTCGGCGTTCGTTATCCCGTACGTCCTCCCATCGGTGTCCGAAAGCATATCATACACGCCACCCGTGATGGAGTACGGAGGATTTCGCGTGGAGAGCACGTCTGCGTACAACTGCCGAATCGCCTGTTCGGCATCTTTCATGTCCAGTTCCGCACTGAGCTCCGCTCGACCAGCCTGCCAGGCACTGACCATAGGCGCGAACGGGAGATTCTGCGCGATCACGATCCTCGGCATCCGCGTACCAAAGCGGCCATCTGCAATCAGCCGGTCGAACGCTTCCCACGCTGCGATCGCGCCCGTACCGCTGCCTACCGCCTGGAAATAATAGTCGGGCAGACCGCGCATCGCGAATGCGGCTTCGAGCTCGACCACGCCCATGCCGTCTCTTCTCGCTACGTTCTTCACCCCGCCCTCCTCGACGAGTCCCTCTAACTTCGCTAGCTGCTTGCCGACGGCAATGGCATCTGAGTAATCGCCGTCCACCGCGATCAAGAAGATGCTGTTATGGTCTTCTCCGGTTGTCCACATCCGCGTGAGGGAACTGCTTGGAACGACCGCGAGAACGGGCATGCCCGTTGCAGAAGAGACCTCTGCAAATGCTCGTGACGTATTCCCGGCCGAGGCTACCGTCACGATCTTCCCGCCCACGCGCTCTTTTACACGCTGTACCGTCGGCAGCGCCTCTAACTCCTTGAACGTGCAAGTCTTCATGTACGCCCCGCGCTCGGGCCAGTAGCCGCTGAAACTGATATATAGCTCGTTCAAGCCAAGCTCCGGTCCAAAGGCCTCGCTTTTGTACGTGATCGGACTCGCATTCGTCGGTACCGCCTCGTCCACAGGCAGCCAGTCGAGATAGTTGAACATCCCCAGCCCTGTCCGTCTCTGTATCTGCTTCCTGCTATAAACCGTGCGTAACAACGAATCGTGGCCTTCCGGGCACGTATTTGTATAGTGGTCCACAACGACTTCGCTACCTGCCACACATTTCAACTGATACTTCTCAGCCACCATGCTTTATGTCACCTCGCTTCGCCTTATCCATTAAGCCGTGCCACCGGTTCAGTAAGCGTGAACGACCCATCACGGATCTTTTGTTGCAGCAGTTCGGCCAATTTTACGGCCCGTTTGCGGTCCGACTGCCGCAAGGTAACGGGAATCTGTATACCTGCAACGGTAACAACGCCGAGATTGCAGCGAAAAGCGCCTCCCGTGCAGAGGTGCACGCATGCGCCGCAGTTGCAACACACATCCACGTCGAGTTCCTTAGTCTGAGCATCAAAAGCCTCAGTCGGGCACAGGTTCGCAACCTCGCATTGATCGCA
>JAFGKP010000038.1 GCA_016928455.1 Methanomicrobia archaeon | reverse complement strand
TCCTGCCACTGGCGTACCATGCCGAGATACCTGTTATGGAAGATGCAGACCACAACGGGGATATCGTTCTCGACGCACGTGGCCAGATCCTGGCAGGTCATGAGAAAACTCCCGTCACCCGCGATATCCACGACCCTTGTGTCCGGTGCCGCGACCTTCGCCCCGATCGCCGCCGGGAACCCGAACCCCATCGTGCCCAGCCCGCCGGATGAGATGAACGTGCGCGGCTTCTTGGTCAAGTAATAGTGTGCCGCATACATCTGGCACTGTCCCACCTCAGTCGTGACGATGACATCGTCATCGAGTATGCGATTCAGCTCCTTGATGAACCGATCAGAGAGCGAGGTACCATCCCGCCAGACGTCAGTGATGCAATCCTCACAAGCCGCATGCATCTCCTTTATCCGCTGCGTCCAGACGCTATCGCTCACGCACGCATTTCTCTGCCGCTCCAACCAGTGAATGAGCTCTGCAAGCGCGAGCTTCGCATCGCCCTGGATCGGAATATCGACCGGGATGTTCTTGTTGATCTCGGCCGCGTCGATGTCCACGTGGATCAAAGTCGCTTCGGGCGCGAACTGATCCAGAAGCCAGCCGGTTAACCGGTCGCTGAACCGTGTGCCAACGGCAAGCAACGCATCGCATTCATTGATAGCGCGATTGGCGTAAATGCGGCCGTGCATACCGGCCATCCCCAGAGAGAAGGGGTGCGTCTCGGGAATAGCGCCTTTGCCGAGGAGCGTTGTGACCACGGGTGCACCAATGAATTCTGCGAGGTACCTGAGCTCTTCGCTTGCATCCGCGCTAATGACCCCGCCGCCAGCCAGGATGAGCGGGCGTTCCGCATTCACCAACACCTCCACCGCTTTCTTGATCTGCACCCGATTCGGCTTAATATTCGGCTTATAACCCGCGAACGTCTCTTTCGGGTGCAGCGCTGTCTCGGTTCTCGTTGCCAGCACGTCCTTGGGCAGATCGATCAGAACGACGCCTTTTCGACCGGTATTGGCGATGTGGAAGGCGTTATGGATGATTTTCGGGAGGTCCACCGTGCGTTTCACCAGGAAGTTATGCTTCGTAACGGGCATGGTGATGGTGAAGGTGCTCGCCTCCTGGAAGGCATTGCTGCCGATTGCTGCAGTGGGCACCTGACCGGTAAGGGCTACGACAGGTACTGAGTCCATACTCGCGTTTGCCAGACCTGTTACCAGGTTCGTGGCGCCCGGGCCCGAGGTCGCGATGCAGACGCCGGTCTTGCCGGAGACGCGTGCATAGCCGTCAGCCGCGTGGGCTGCGCACTGCTCGTGCCGCATAAGGATGTGCCGTACCGAATCCTCCGAATAGAGCACCTCATATAAGTCCAGGAGAACGCCGCCCGGTATACCAAAGGCGACCTCAACACCCTCGTTCTTCAACTCATCCACGACGATCTCCGCACCGCTTAGCTTCTCTTTTGTCATTGTCCCTTTCTACTCTCGGAATTCTCTGCTCAAAGAATTATTGGTGCTAGAAATAGTAATAGTATGTCGGTGTCACTTTAAAAGCCGAACAACCGCCATGGCATGTCAATCAAGGATTTGTTGAAAGCGGTAGTGGTCGCCGGTGTCAGTTGCGTTCTCGCACCTATTCCCGAAAAACGAGCGGCGCCTTAACGTCATTGAGATCCAAAAGATGTAGCGCGTGTATCTGTATCGAGAACCGTTTAGGTAACGTCCACTGGACGGTTTTTTGAGACGGCGAGCTAGGGGTATAGCCGATGAAGGCAAGGAACATCGAAGAGGGCGCGCTTCATCTAAGGGTGTAAGAAGTATAGACAAGCATAAACGATGACAAAGGCTATTTGAAAGACTACTAAATATATGTAATAAGGTGATCGTGTGACACTTCACGTGACAGAAGAACAGAAGAATAAACTGAGAACATATTTAGAGAAAAGGGGTTTCTCATTCGTAACTAAACCATATCAGGAATTTTTGGCACGGGGAGATAACGTCGCCGTTAGCCTTTATACGAGCGGTAAAGTCGTGCTCGGTGGCAGCAATAAAGCGGGAATTCAAGAAGTAAAAGATTTCTTGTTATCAATAGGTTCTGTGGACGTGGCAGAAAAAGAAAAGGAATATCCGCCTATAACGGTGGCCGGCACCAGAATAGGCACAGATGAAGCGGGAAAAGGTGATTACTTTGGGCCGTTAGTAATTGCGGGTGTTTTGATCACGGAAGATACGGAACATGAATTAGCCAAACTGGGCGTCAGGGACTCTAAAACGCTTGGTGAGAAAACTATTACAAATGTATCTTTCGAAATCCGGAGAATGCTAAGCAGAGACGACTATGAAGTCATCTGGCTCAGTCCAACTAAATACAATATTGTATACCAGAAATTGGGTAATTTGAACAGGATTTTGGGATGGGGGCATGCAAAAGCGATAGAGAATCTATTGAGCACTGGAAAGGACTGTAAGGTGGCAATCGCTGATCAGTTCGGAGACCAACGTTACATTGAAAATGCCTTGATGGGTAAAGGGAATGAAATAAAGTTACTTCAAGTGCCAAAAGCTGAGCGTGATTTAGCAGTTGCCGCAGCGTCTATATTAGCGCGAGATACGTTCGTTTGCAAACTGAGAGCGCTGGGTGAACAGTATAGTACGGTATTCCCAAAAGGGTCTTCGAATGTCGTGGAGTTTGGAAAGCAGTTTGTAAAAGAAAACGGTGTAGATGCACTATTACATGTCGCTAAAGTTCATTTCAGCATAACACGAGAAATTACGGGTGGATTAGTCCCCCAGGTTAAGAATGATTTCAAGACCGATTAGTAACTATGAACAAACTCACGACAGTATACGTAGCCACCAGAAGAGACTGGCGTGCATGGCTCGAGCAGCATTTTGAGACCGAAAAAGAGATCTGGTTGATCTATCCCAAAAAATCCTCTGGCAAGCCACGCATCTCATATAACGACGCTGTAGAAGAGGCATTGTGTTTCGGTTGGATTGACAGTATGGTAAGAAGTATTGATGCAGAGAATACCGCTCAACGGTTCTCGCCAAGAAATCCCCAGAGTAGCTTCTCGCAAGCCAACAAAGAACGGCTAAAATGGTTGCTCAACGAGAACATGCTGCATCCTTCACAGCAAGATATAGCTAAAAAAGTTCTTAAAGAGCAGTTTTATTTCCCACCAGATATTGTAGAAGCACTAAAAGAAGATACGGTAGCATGGGAAAATTATCAAAAATTTTCGCCTTCATATAAAAGAATCCGCATTTCTTATATCGATGCAGCACGAAAACGACCCAATGAATTTAAAAAGAGACTGGCACATTTCATTACAAAAACAAAAGAGAATAAGCAAATCGGGTTTGGAGGGATAGAAAAATATTACTCGTTGTGAACTATGAGCCGGAAATGCCCACCCCCAGAGTAACGTTTGTCTTTTGTTAACGGCACAAAGGAGCACGACAGCTCGCGCCGGCAATGACCGAAAAGCTTAATTACACGTTCGTAACACACTCTATCATGCAAAAAGAACATAAAATGCCGGGATGTAACCCCGGCGGTGCTTTCTATTTCCTCGGGTTTATCGGAGCGGCAGTGTATTTCATCGGAGCGGCAACAACATTCTGGATGGGCGTGCTCGGATTTTTGAAAGCGATCGTGTGGCCCGCGTTTTTGGTCTACGGATTGCTCACCTATATAGGGCTGTAAGTTTCGATCGAGCAAAGGGATGGTTGCCCATGACCAGGGCATATCAAAACCAGCATACAAGCTGATCCTTAACCCAGAAGGTTAGTGGGTATGTGATTCGTCCACAACGAACTACTCCTTCCCACGCATGCTTCTAATCATATCGAGGAGTTTCTCGCTATAGAGCCCCTGCTGGTAATGAATCTCGCAGGGGAATTCCGGGCAGCGTGTGCAATGGTCCACCTGATTCCTGATCGCGCACTCAAGAATGAAGCAGGGATGCCCAACCGCCACGGTGAACTTTTCCAGCTTCTCCTTTGCAGCGGCATCGGTCCCCGGCACACAGCCGTCGATAGGGCAGAATCCTTGCTCCCGCAAACCGCAAACTTCACACGCTAACCCACATGCGCTCGGCATTTGGCACTCACCTCCCTTACTTCTCCTATCAAAAAGCGTCCTATTAAAGGATAGCCTTAAAGAGGGAAAGTTATTAACCCGACCGCTACCTAGATGCATACAACGCAACAGTTGAAGATACCGAACGAGTATGTCCCCGCTCCTCATTTTCCTGATCGCCCTTGCTCTGATCCTGGTACTCACCACGACATTCCGTATCCATCCCTTTCTGAGTTTGTTGGGCGTCTCGATCTTCGTGGCGATCCTGTCAGGGCGCCCGTTTGAAGGCCTGGAATCGCTCTTAACTGGCATGAGCCAGGTGCTGTATCAGCTGGGTATCATCATCGTCTGCGGTAGCATCATCGGCACGATCCTTGAAGGTATCGGCGGTACCACGGTCATTGCCGATGACATCATCAGGCTCACGAAGAAGCCGGTCCTTGCACTGAATGTGCTAGGATTCCTCGTGGCATTGCCGGTGATGTGCTGCATCCTCGCCTACGTTATCTTGATTCCAATCGCACGCGAGATTGCCGCGAGGCAGAAGCTACCCGTGGGCGTGGTCGCAACCTCGCTGGGCCTGGGCACACTCGCCTCCTACGAGCTCATCTATCCCGCACCAGGCGTGTATTCCGCCGCGACCGAACTCGGGGTGGTTGGCATGGAAATCGTTGTGCTCGGCGTCTTGATTGCGATTCCCACGTCACTGGTCGGCTACTGGTACGCGCAGCGGTTCTGCAGGATCGGGGAGATACCCGGGAGCGCGGTTGGCGAGGTGCGAGCGCGCGCGAGCAGATTACGTGCTTATCCGCCTATCGCCGTGCCCTTGGTGCTCATCTTCGTGCAGCTGCTCGTGCCCATACCCGTGCTGGAATTCCTGGGAAATCCGAATATCGCGCTCTTGATCGGCGTTGCACTCGCTTTTCTTTCTACGACCCGTTTTGGTCAGGACAAACGTAACCTCTGGACCGGGGAAGCGGTACGACGCGGTGGGGGGATCCTCATGGTGCTCTGCGCAGGTGGTGCGCTTGGCTCAGTTCTGGGCTTGACCGGGGTGGGTCCGGAGCTCTGCGCGATAGTTATCGCGTCGGGACTCCCGGCGCTCCTCATTCCTTTTCTGCTTGCTGTTGCGATCCAGACCATACAGGGCTCGCGGCTCGTTACCTTCATCGTTGTTCCTGGCCTCCTGGCACCGATTTTACCGACGCTGGGTCTGTCCCCGATGCTCGTGCTGTTCTCCATGGCCTCAGGCACCTTCATGATCTCGCACGCGAACGACGCGTACTTCTGGACGGTGGTGGAGCTTGCAGGACTTGAGCCGGCAACAGGCTATCGCTGCTATACCCTGGGCGGGATGGTACTCGGGGTGATGGCTCTCGGCATAACGCTTCTCCTGCATTTCTCGGGCATGTTTGCAACGTAACGATTACTATGACTCAGCGAGGAGCGTATTTTTACTTATTTCCACCTCCAGAAGCTAATTAAGGACACAAAGAAAGAGTTCACACAGTGTCGGTGAGATGGATATCCGGGTACGAAAGATCTATGAGGCGCTGTTCGCGCTTGAAGAGCTGCGTGAGCTTTATCGACACGCATTACCGACCGGCCTTGACGACCAGGAAGAAGCGCTCTTCTCAGAACGTATTGCGCACCTCGAGCAGCTCGTCGAGGCGTTAAAGGCGGGCAGGGGCACTCCTATCAAGCAGGTCACGCCAGACCTCGAATTGCGGACACGCGAAGAGGAGTTCATCAATATCAATCCCATCCAGGCTGGTGGACGTTTGACGCTGGACGCGCGCAAGGCACTCATCGCCTATGGTGATGGCTATTCGGTCTGTGACCGGTGCCTGACGGGCCGGCTGGATGAGATTGCACAGCCGCCAATCGCGGCATTTCACGCCGAATTGGCTGATTTTGTGGGCATGGACGACGTGCGGGTGATGCCCGGTGCGCGTCGCGGCTTTCAGGCCGTTACGTCCTCTCTTGTGAAGAGCGGGGATGTCGTTATCGTCTCGGATCTGGCGCACTACACGGAATTCCTGGCCGTCGAACTCGCAGGTGGCGTTATCCGCGAGGCCACGTCGGGTGATGAGCATATTATCACCGGTGAGGCGGTCGCGGAAGCGATCGATGCTGTGACGAGAGAGACGGGTAAGCGACCAAAGCTCATCATTATCGAGCTCGTGGATTACAGTTACGGGAACCTGCATGATGTCGCAGGCGTTGGCAGAATAGCACAGGATTACGGCATACCGTTCCTCTGTAATGGCGCGTATGCCGTGGGGATGATGCCCGTGAATGGAAAGGAGATCGGAGCGGATTTCCTCGTCGGCTCCGGGCACAAGGGAATGGCTGCCGTTGCGCCATCCGGCATCCTCGCGACGACCGCGGCATGGTCGTCCACAATTTTCAGAGGCAGCAGTATCATGGGTGACAGTACCGGGAGGAGCTTCGAGAACAAGGAGCCTGAGCTGCTCGGGTGCACCTTGATGGGCGCGACGGTTCTCTCGATGATGGCATCCTTCCCCGCCGTGAAGGAGCGGGTGCAGCACTGGGACGAGGAAGTGGCGAAGTCGAATTACTTTGTTCGCGAGTTTCTCCGCATCGACGGGAACAGGATCTTGAGTGAATATCCCCGCAGGCACACACTCTCACGGGTGGACACGTGTGCGAGCTTCGATCATATCGCGAAGACGCATAAACGCAGGGGCTATTTCCTCAGTGATGACTTAAAGAAGCGAAAGATCGTGGGTGAGTTTGCGGGCTCGACCCGCGTGTGGAAGCTGAACACGTACGGATTGAGCTGGGCGCGGGTGAAGTACCTGAGCGCGGCGTTTCTGGAGATAGCGGAAAAATACGGGTTGAAGATCCACTGAATCCGCTGAAAGGGTATAACATAAAATCTTACAGTTAGCTAAGCAAAGCTATATAAGCATCAGACATGACTAACTGCATCCTCTGCGGGAAGGCGAACGTATCAGCCGCGTTGCAGGTCTGCGTCGATTGCCTCCGCAGCGGCCGAGAAGAAGCCTTAGAGCTTGCCAGGGCCGCGCATGCGCGCATCAGAACGCAGTACCGTCTCCCGGCCGAGCCGCCGCGAAGCGAAGGTGGGATACGCTGCACTGTTTGCGCGAACGAATGCGTGATAGCAGAGGGTGAACGAGGCTACTGCGGGCTGCGAACGAACGTGGACGGTAAACTGAGATCAGCAGCGCCCTACGACCATGCGATCCTGTATTCCTATATCGATCCGCTGCCGACGAACTGCTGCGCGGCGTGGTTCTGCCCCGGCTCCTCGCAGTACGGAAAGGTGAATGTTGCGGTCTTCTTCTACGGGTGCAACTTCAACTGCCTCTTCTGCCAGAACGCATCGCACAAGGAGTTCCAGATGATCAAGCCCGTGAGTGTCAAAACGTTCGTTGCCAGCGTGACCCAACGTGACGACGTCAATTGCATCTGCTACTTCGGGGGCAGTCCCGAGCCGCAGCTCCCGTTCGCACTGCGCGCTTCTGAGGCTGTTCTGGCGAAGATGAAGGTGCGAATCTGCTGGGAATGGAACGGCTGCGGCAACAAAACGCTGGTGAAACGTGCGGCGGAACTCTCCTTACAAAGCGGCGGGATCGTTAAGTTCGACCTTAAAGCCTTTAATCCGCAGCTGGGTGAAGCACTGAGTGGTGTTTACAACCAGCGCGCGTACGAGAACTTCGAGATGATCGCACGCCAGTATTTCGCGCATTCCGAGCCGCCAGTGCTCACCGCGACGACGCTGCTCGTGCCGTTTTATGTCGACGAAGAGGAGGTAGAGCAGATCGCGACGTTCATTGCTGATCTGAGCCCAGAGATACCGTATTCTCTGCTCGTCTTCCATCCTGATTTTTATATGCGCGATCTGCCGATCACGCCGCGTGAGCAGGTGAAGCGCTGCTACGAGGCGGCCAAAAAATACCTGAATAACGTTAATATCGGTAATCAGCAGTTGCTTGGAGTGCTTTAATCATCCAGACAGACCCTGCAGGTAGCAGGCCGAGGGATCGTGCAGAGTATGAGCATTTCGAGGTTGTTACGCGCGTGAAGCACAGGATATTCTTCATGAAAAATGAATGATTCACCGCGAACGTACTACGTAACAGAAAGGTGATGAGAGAGACGTGTTGAAACGGGCTCTGGGGCTCTGGCAGATAACGTTGATGGGTATCGGGGTCATTCTCGGCGCGGGCATTTATGTGATTATCGGGGAGGCGGCCGGGCTCAGTAGCAATGGTTTGTGGCTCTCTGTCATCCTTGCGAGTATTGTCGCCGCGTTAACAGGGTTGAGCTATGCCGAGCTTTCTTCTCGATTCCCCGAAGCAGGAGCGGAATACGTGTATATCGAGAAATCCTTTGGTGATACGGCCGCATGGCTTACCGGCTGGTTGATCATCGTAGGCAGCATCCTTGCGGCTGCGACTGTTGCTGTTGGATTCGCGAAGTACTTCTCAGCCCTTTTTCATACCCCCGTCCCGGTGATCGCGGTCGCAACGCTGCTCGTCTGCGGTGTCATTCTCATCGCGGGGATAAAAGAGACGGCGTTCATAACCATTCTCTTCACCCTGATTGAAGCGAGCGGTTTGGTTATCATCATTTTCATCGGCGTCCCGTATTTCGGCTCAATCGATTACCTCGAGCTGGCACGGGGTCTGAACGGGGTTATAGAAGCGGGAGTCTTGATTTTCTTCAGTTATATCGGCTTTGAGAACATTGCGCGGCTGGCAGAAGAAACGAAAGAGCCGGAGAAGAACATGCCACGGGCAATTATGCTCTCTATCAGTATCACGACCGTTATATACGTCCTTGTTGGGGTTGCCGCGTTGAGCGTTGTTTCGTGGCAGGAATTAGCGCAGGCGGAGGCGCCGCTTGCATTGATTGCACAGCGTGTGTATGGCGATCGGCTCTCGCTCGTGTTATCGGTAATAGCTTTGTTTTCAACCTTCAATACCGTGCTGGTAACGCTTCTCAGTGGCTCGCGACTTGTCTACGGCATCGCGGAATATCGAGCCCTGCCCGGGATCTTCCTCTCGACCGCGGAGAAACTGCAGACACCGTGGATCGCGATCATAGCGGTGGTCGTTGTGTCTATACCGTTCGTATTCCTGGGTGATCTGGCGACGATTGCCAATCTCACGAACTTTACGATCTTCATCATTTTCATCTTGGTGAATGCGTCGGTCATCTATTTCAGGTACCGGCGCCCGGTGGAAACTGGCTTTAAAACGCCGCTCACCATCGGCCGATTTCCGGTTTTACCGTTTCTGGGTCTGCTAACCTCGCTCTTCATGCTGATTTACGTACCGATCACCGTGCTCGGCTTAGGATTTGCGCTCGTTATGCTGGGCTTACTTATCCATATCGCTCTGAAAATCCCTGTTAATGGAGTATTGTTCCGTGAGCGGTAAGATCCCGGTTGGTGGCCTTCGTGCCAGGGTAATTTCCGCGTGCTGTTACAAGGTGAATCTTCGAGACGGTGAAACGGTCGTCACAGTACCGACAGGTACTCCTTCAACTCCCACTCGGTTACGTTCACACGGTACCGATCCCACTCGACCAGCTTGGACATGAGGAAATTCCTGAAGATATGCTCGCCCAGAGCCTCTTTGACGAGCTTGCTCCGCTTCGTCAGGTTAATCGCCTCGATCAAGCTCCCGGGCAGCGTCTGGATCTTCTCCCGCTTCCGCTCGTCCTCGCTCATCAGATAGACGTCCTTCTCCGTGGGTGGCGGCAACTCGTACGCGCCGCGCACGCCCGCCAGACCGGCGGCGAGCATGACCGTAAATGCCAGATACGGATTGCAGGCAGGGTCAGGACTGCGGAACTCGATTCGGGTCGCTTTCTCCTTGCCTGGCTTGTACATCGGTATTCGGACGAGCGTCGAGCGGTTACGGCGCGCCCACGTGATATACGCCGGCGCCTCGTAGCCCGGCACCAACCGCTTGTACGAATTGATCCACTGGTTAGTAATCGCCGTTATCTCCGGCGCGTGCTTCAACAACCCCGCCGTGTACCATTTCGCGATGGCCGAGAGATTGTGCTCATCTGCGGGATCGAAGAAGGCATTCCGCTCGCCCTTGAACAACGATTGGTGCACGTGCATGCCCGAGCCGTTAACTCCGAAGATCGGTTTGGGCATGAAGGTGGCATAGCAGCCGTGCTGCCGCGCGATCTCTTTGATCACGATCCGCTGCGTCATCACGCGATCCGCCATCGTGAGCGCATCAGCATACCGCAAATCGATCTCATGCTGCGATGGCGCGACCTCGTGGTGGCTCGCTTCTACCTTGATCCCCATCGCCTCGAGCCTCATGATCGTCTCACGGCGGAGGTCGCTGCCCGCGTCGAGCGTGGTCAGGTCGAAGTACCCGCCCTCGTCCAGCACTTCCAGCGACTTGTCATCATGTAAATAGAAATATTCCAGCTCGGGGCCGACGTAGAAGGTATAGCCGTACTCCTCCTGTATCCGCTCGAGGCTCTGCTTCAGTGCGTGGCGTGGATCGCCTTCATACGGGC
>JAFGKP010000037.1 GCA_016928455.1 Methanomicrobia archaeon | reverse complement strand
TACCCATGGACTCGACGGGATTTGAACCCGTGGCTTCCTCCTCGCGAAGGAGGCACTCTTCCACTGAGCTACGAGCCCCCGTCTCCAATCTCCACGATAGATATTTTATAAGGCGTCAGTCATAAATAGTTAATCGTTTTCGCGTTTTGAGGGCTCGAACAGCAATGGATCTTCTCGCTTCACCGATAGTCATTGGCGCTTCTCTTCTTGGAATCGGCTTCTTTACCGGCCTGAGCGGGGCGTTGATTCCCGGTCCGATGCTGGCCTATGTCCTCTCAGACACGTTGAAGAAAGGAGCGCGTTCTGGGCCACTCACCGTGCTCGGCCATATCTCGGTGGAGCTCGCACTCATCCTTGCGCTCGTTCTGGGCCTGGGCATCACGAGCTATTTCATCGAGTTCAAATCGTTGGTCTATGTTGTGGGCGGCATTGCGCTCGTTCTCATCTCGATAACGACCATCAGAAGCGCCCGTGGAGCTTCGGATGACGCGTCCATTGCAGTCCGCGGAGGTGCACTGCGGTGGCGCGGCTTTCGGTATGCGTATCACAGCTCGATCGCTGGCGGTGTCCTCTTTACAGCATTCAATCCCGCCTTTATACCCTGGTGGGTGACCATTGGCTATCCACTCCTGTTACAGGGCTTCGAGTGGTTCGCGGTCGCCGGGATCGCCCTGGTATCGATCGGGCATTTCATGTCGGATCTAACCTGGTATTCGTTCGTCTCCTACTCCTTCTCGCACGGTGAGCACTTCTTCGTGGGCAAGCGGTACGAGCTGATCATGCTCGGCCTGGCGCTCTTTGTCTGCACCTTGGGCGTTTTTTTCTTCATTAAAGGTGTCACCGGTCTGTTTTGAGGTTCGTGGCGTACGTTACGGTACCAATGAGCGGAGCTATAAGGGAGAGGAGGATATACGATACAAACCTAACTGCCCAGAGGCAGGACATGAATGATTTGGTGTTGAAGCAGTGCAGGATCGTGGATGTAGAAAACTGCTTGATCTCCGAGTCAGATATCGGCATCACGGGCACAAAAATCGTCAAAATCCAATCCGGGTTGACGGGAACGGAGACGGTGGACGTTGGCGGCAGATTTGTTGCCCCGGGACTGCTGGAGCCGCACGTCCATTTTGAGAGCAGTAAGCTGCCGTTGAGCGCGTTTGTGCGGCTCGTCATGGCTCATGGCACGACCACGGTCGTCAATGATCCACACGAGATCGCAAACGTTCTTGGTGTCCGGGGAGTTAAAGAGACGTTGCGGGAGGCACGACTGCAGCCGATCAGCGTGTATACGACCATTCCAAGCTGTGTACCCGCAGTACCGTTTGAGACCGCGGGTGCAACGGTGGGTGTGCAGGAGGTAGAAGAGCTTCTCGGAGAGGATGGCGTTATTGGCCTGGGCGAGTTGATGAACTTCCCGGGCGTTCTGAATGGCGATCCGAAGGTGATGGGCAAGATCGCGGCGGCCAGGAAGTTGGGTAAGGTACTCGAGGGGCACTGCCCGCTGCTGCGCGGCGAGGATCTCAAGAACTACGTTGCTGCTGGGATCAGTTCCGATCATGAAGTGACTGAGGGCTGGGAGCTCGAGGAGAAGATCAGTCGAGGGTTGGCAGTTTATATCCGGTTTTCTGGCAGTCAGGGACAGGATCTTGAGCGCCTGATACGGTACATCATCGAGCATGAACTGCCAACCGAAAACCTGTCGTTCTGCACTGACGACCGGCCTGTTGGTGATCTGGTGCGGTACGGCCATCTTGACTGTACCGTGCGGATCGCAGTGAGTTTGGGACTCGAGCCGATTACGGCACTCCGCATGGCGACGTGCAATCCGAGCAAGCATTTCGGATTGGAAGATAGAGGCGTGATCAATCCCGGCTGCAGGGCTGATCTGGTCGTCTTTGATGACCTCACACGATTCACCCCGGAGCTGGTGATCGCAGGCGGTCGAATTATTGCACGCGGTGGTGAGCCGGTGGTTCCGGAAGTACCCTTTGACTATTCGTTTGGGCTTGGGAGTGTGCACTGCCCACCATTCACCGCAGAACGATTTGCGATCCCCTACCCGGATGCACGAGCTCGGGTGCGGGTCATACGGGTCGTGGAAGACAGTTTGATAACGGAATCGGCCATTCATGAGCTTACGGTACGAGCGGGCGTCCTTGAAGCGGAAATCGAGCGCGATCTCTTGAAGATCGCGGTGATCGAGCGTCATACGGGCAGGGGCGGCTTCAGCGTCGGTTTTGTCACGGGCTTTGGGCTACAAGAAGGCGCTATCGGATCGACCGTTGCGCATGACAGTCATAACATCATTGTCGTCGGAACTACTGATGCTGACATGGCCCGAGCAGTAAATGCGCTCAGCGCAATGGGTGGTGGCGAGGTTGTGGTCTCACCAGAAGTGTTAAGCACACTCCAGCTCCACTATGGTGGACTCATGTCGCTCGATGCGCCTGCTCAGGTGGTGGAGGAAACGGAGAAACTGGAAGCGGCATATCGTGCGCTGGGCGGGAACTTGAGGTCGCCGTTTATGGCACTGAGTTTCCTTGCCTTGCCCGTGATTCCCACCTTGAAGATCACGGATACGGGGCTGTATGAGCTGGGCGCACAGGGTATCGTGAAGCAGGAGCTCATCTTGAGGGACGATGCTAACTAATCTAACCGCTGCGGAGACTCTTTACCGCGGTCAGGAATCGGGAAGGAGGGAGGTGTGGTGACGCGATGAGAACGGTGGGCATACTGGGTGTTATGGGGCCTGAGACGGTTGCTCGGTTTTACCTGCAGATCAATGCGAGAGCGCGTGCTCGTAACAGTACTCAGTACCCACCCATTATTCTGTACAGCGTTCCGGTGCCCTACGATCTGGAACGTGAGATCGTGGAAAGCGGCCGGAACGAGGAGCAGATACTGCCATTTTTGGTTCGCGGGCTTCAGAGCCTGGAGGCCGCAGGTGTCGAGGTTATCGCTATACCCTGTAATACGGTACATTGCTTCATGCCGGAATTACGCGAGTGTGTTGATCTTCCAATCCTGAGCATCGTAGAAGAAACGGCCGACGTATGCACGCGCGCGGATTACCGAACCGTGGGGGTCCTAGCGACGACAGAAACGGTCAAGCATGTGCTGTATGAGCAGGAGCTTGCGCGATACGGGATACAGGTGGTAACGCCAGATATGACCGAGCAGCAGCTGGTCTCCGCGATCATTCAGCAGATCCTGGACGGTAACAAGTCTATAGAGAACAAGCAAGCGTTACTGAAGGTGATACGGACATTGCAGTCGAAAGGTGCGGAGGCGGTCATTTTAGGCTGTACCGCCCTGGAGTTAGTACTCCAGCAATCGGACAGCTCGGTGCCACTGCTGGATAGCTTTGAGATTCTGGTCGTGGCGACCGTGCGGGAGCTGTTGCGCTGAGATTTTCGGGATTTAGCCGATGCGCACCACGCCGTTCGCTTATTTGTTCACAATGAAATTACCGTTTTAGACTCGCCATACTTAGCAGACACCAACCCATTACTATTTCAAGTAATCGACCATTTATGTACGAAAAATGAAATGGATTAAAAGAATTGAAAAGGCGCCTAAACAGCTTTTGATCTTACTATTATGCCCTTTACTGTAAAAATTCCCGGATTATCTCTTTCAGCTCACCGTGGTCCGAATATGCCCTGCACACTACGCCCGCTTTACCGCGTATGTACGCGGAGATCTGGTCATTGTATTCACGTTTATATACCGCCAGCACGGGAATTGAGAGATGAACAGCATCGGCGATTTCCGCGCCCACGCCCAGGCTCGGGTTCGTTATTTCCGCTACAACAAGGTCTGCTTCTTCGAGCCAGCGGTAATCACGATCGTGAATCTGCTGCTCTGTGAGCAGCGACTCGCGCTCTAAAAAGTTTGCCTGGGTTTGATGACGGCTGATGAGCTCTAGGCCCAGCTCCTCAATTATAGCGAGAATCTTCCGTAATTCTGCTTGTTTCACTCTGCTGTACCCGCCGCGCATGGAGCAGGAGAAAAAAACGCGGGACATGATCGGTACGAAGAGATACATGCGGCAGCAGAAAAAGGAAAATGCTAGTGAGCATGCAGGTTGCATGCCGTAACATACAGAGGGTAGAAAAAGCGACCTTTTTGGTACAGTGGTCTTTCTTAGTAGAACGAGAGCATAAGATCAAGCAATGGCTAGCCGAGTAGAACTGTTAGCACCCGTCGGTGGTCCGCGGTCACTTCAGGCCGCCGTCGAGAACGGTGCTGATGCCGTTTATTTCGGTGTGGGTGCGTTCAACGCGCGGCGACGTGCAGAGAACTTCACGATGCGGGAGCTCCGTGAAGCTGTCTGTTACGCGCACGAGCATGGTGTGAAAGTTTACCTCACCTTCAATATCCTGGTAAAGAATGACGAGCTTCAGGAGTTCTTTGCCGACGTTTCAGAAGCTTATTCTCGGGGCATCGACGGCGTTATCATCCAGCACCTTTCGTTTGCTCCTCTGTTGAAAGATACGTTCCCGGATTTGAGGATCCATATTTCGACACAAGCCAGCGTTTCCAACTCGTACTATGCTGACCTCCTCTCAGGTGCAGACCGCGTAACGCTGCCCCGGGAGTTATCACTTGCGCAGGTGCGGGCTTTTATCAAGAAGACCGAGCTGGAAACAGAGGTGTTCGTGCACGGCGCGCTCTGCTTCAGCTACAGCGGTCAGTGCCTCTTCTCCAGCTTTTTAGGCGGACGTAGCGGTAACCGGGGCCTCTGCGCACAGCCGTGCAGAAAGAAGTACAACGGTAGTTACCTGTTAAGCACCAAGGACCTCTGCCTCGTGCGGCGGATTCCAGACCTCATCGCCGCTGGTATTGCTTCATTCAAGATTGAAGGTCGGCTCAGAAGCCCGCGGTACACGGCGCTCGCCACACGCGTCTACCGGCTTGCTCTCGATTCTTACTATAACGGCAAGGTCCGCGTGCCCGAACGGGAACTCAAAGAGCTCGCGCTTGAGTTCAACCGAGACTTCACTGAGGGGTATCTCTTCGATGCCACGGACATCATCGCACCGGAGACACCGAAGAACCGCGGGCTCTTTCTCGGCGTGCTTACCGAGGACAAAACGATTACGCTGCACGAGCCGCTCGCCGTGGGCGACGGTGTTGGCATCTGGACGAAAGCAGGGATTGATGGTGCGGTGATCAAGGAGATAGAACTCGATGGAACGTCGGTCTCACGAGCCGGTACGGGGGACACAATACGCTTATTCATTCGCGCAGCAGCAGGTGATATCATTTACAAGACCTCAGCAACCGAACCCCTGCTGTTCGCACCGCTGCTGCATTCGAACCTGGAGATCGCTACGCCAGCACGCGTAATGCGCCCGGTGACGCTACCTGAGCTGAACCCACGCGAATCTAATGACCTGGAGCTTTTGGTGAAGGTGTATGGAAGAAGCGATGGAGAAGCTGCGTTACAAGCCGGAGCGACCAGCGTCTTTTACTCTATCTTCGCTGACGATTTCGCTGAGTGCGCTGCACTACCATACATCCCGCGGATTCTATCGGATGACGATTCGGCAGATGCGCTGCGTCGAATAGCGGAATCTGACTCGCGAGCTATCCTTCTCGGCAATCTCGGTCTCTTACCTTCACTCGACCGCTCTGGAGCGGTACGAAGAATCTATCTCGATTATAGTGCGAACATATTCAATGATCTTGATGTAGCCTTTGTTCACCGCTATGGGGCTGTACCTGTGGTCTCTCCGGAGCTCACGCTCGCCGAGCTGGCAGCATTTCGCAGTAAAGACTTCGCCGTCCTCGTGCATGGCCGTCCGGTTTTGATGACGACGAAGTATCCGCTCCCCGGTGAGCGACTGGAAGACGAGCGAGGCTTTGTCTTTCCCGTACGGCGTGAATTCACGTACACACAGATCCTGAACAGCCTTCCTATCGGGCTCTTCAACGACATTCAGCAGCTCTGCGAGGTTGGAATCACGAAATTCTTCCTTGATCTTACGGATGGCAACGTCAGGAGGATCGTCGGACTGTATCAGGACGTGCTCGCCGGGAAACTGGTGAAGAAGTCCACGCGACGGAAACACACCCACGGGCATTTCAGTCGGGGTGTACAATGATCTATTCCACACTTAGGCCACGTTCTTTCAAACGCCGAGCTAGGGCACCAACCGCCGCCGATCACGAGGAAAGAGTACCGCTTCCCGCACGTTCTCCAGGCCGAGCACGGTCATGAGCAGCCGCTCGACGCCAAGACCCCAGCCCGCATGTGGTGGCATACCGAACCGGAACGCGTTGAGATAGAACTCGAAGCTCTCTGGTGCGAGCCCTTTTGATTCGATTCGCTCCTTGAGCAACTCGTAGGAATGGACACGCTGCGAGCCTGATGAGAGCTCCAGGCGCGGATGCATCAGGTCAAAGGCGTCACAGAGATCCGTCCCGTCAATCGGCTGTGCGTAGAAGGGTTTGATCGTGCAGGGCCAGTCGATGATGAAATAGTGCTCGCCAATCGCTTTACCGAGGATATGCTCATGCGCTGTGCTGAAATCTTCACCCCATTCGAGCTCGGTACCCTCTGCTGCGAGTAGCTCAATGGCCTGGTCGTAGGTGATCCGTCGGAAGGGCGTTGGCGGGACTTCAAAGTCGAGCGCGACGCTTTTTAAGCCCGGATAGGACGCTATTTCTGCGTATACGTGTGCAACGAGCGATTCTAAGAGCTGCATGACGTCCTCCATAGTGACGAAGGCCACCTCGACATCGATTGAGGTCGCTTCGTTGAGGTGCTTGGTGGTGTCGTGCTCCTCAGCACGGAATATAGGCGCGATCTCGAAGACCGCATCAAGACCAGAGGCGATGAGCATCTGCTTGTAGAGCTGCGGGCTCTGGTTCAGGAAAGCCTCGCGCTCGAAGTAGGTGATGGGAAAGAGCGCGGTGCCACCTTCGGTTGCCGCACTCACGATCTTCGGAGTATTAATCTCGACGAAGCCGCGATCGATGAGGAAGTTCCTGACCGTCTTAAGCATGCGGCTGCGGATCATGAAAATGTGTTTCGTTCGTTCGGTGCGCACATCCATGAAGCGAGCGTCGAGCCGCGTATCCAGCTCGGCACCCACTTTGCCGGTAGTATCAAGCGGCAGGATCTGTGAAGCCACGCTCAGAACGTCCAGGTGATCAGGAATGAGCTCGTAGCCGTTTGGTGCCTTCGGCTCGGCCCTGATGATACCCTTGATGGAGACGACCGACTCGCGCGGAATTTTCCGGCCCTGCTCGAAGAGCTCCTTGCCCACGGTGCGCTTATGAAAGGTCACCTGGACATAGCCTTCACGGTCACGGATGATAAGGAAGAAGAGCCCGCCAAGGTCGCGCTTCTCATGCACCCAGCCCGCGATATTCACGCGTTCGCTATCATTCGCTGCGCTCAGCTCTGTTGAATATTTCCGATCCGTGACTGATAACTTCATGATCTCTACATTACGACAGCCACACTTATAATTTCAGGAAAGTGTACTGCAAAAATCGTGAACCACGCGACGTACGAATACTACTCGAAGAGCAAGCGCGAAAGCACGCTCTTCCGCCGGTCATCTTCTTCGAGATCCACTTCGTCTGATTTGAACGCGGGGCGCTGTTGCGGTGTAGCTCGTGTTTCTGCAGCCCGACCACCATGCTCGCTCTTGCGCACACGCACGTCAACCATAATAGGCATCTCGATGCTTGGACTGGAGAGCAAGGCAACGCCCTGCGGTATCCGCTTGATCTCCTCCTCGATCTCGAAGCTCATGAACTCCAGGCCGCGGCTCAGCGCCTTGATATCATTGGGGTTTGTTACTTTCAGGATGATCTGGGTATTGCATTGCGAAATGACGTTCTTATCTATGCGTGCAGGTCGTTGCGAGATAACGAGCAATCCGAGCCCGAATTTCCGGCCTTCGGACGCGATCGTGCGCAGAATATGGGAGCTGATTGCCTGTCCAAAGCCGCGCTCGGGGCAAAAGTTATGCGCCTCTTCGATCACGAGCACGAAGGGCGGGATTTTATCCATCTTCCGACCCTCAAAAACCTCCTTACAGAGCCGATAGACGATCAACTGCTGTAATTTCGGATCTGCGCCCTTCATATCGATGATTGAGGCCTGTCCGGTCTTAACGAGCTCCTCGATCCGTGTGGGACTATCGGAGAGGATTCCGGTGTCCCGGATACGCTCGAGGAAATGAATGATCTTCCATCTCGAAGTGCTTTTACTCTCAGCGACTCCGCTGATGATTTCATCGACGGTGTAGAACTCCTTTCGCGTTTTGATATCGTTGATACACTGGTAAAGCACGCCCAATTGCGCGTCAGAGAGGGGAAAGAAGTCATAGAGCTCGTTGACGCTCAAATTGATCCCATCGATGCGGAAGAGCTTATTCGCGGCGGGATTAACGGAGAAGTTAGCAGGGGTGTAAATGACAACCTGCGAATCGTAGCCCTTGGGCGCGATCCCGAATTTCTCCATTTGTTTCCGCTCGTCCTCGTTCTGATTCTCGAACTTGAGTGAGAGGTATTCGCCGTGCGGGTCGATGATGAGCAGGGGTACATTCTTGTCGAGGAGCTCCTCAATAATGACGCCCGCGGTGTAGGATTTGCCCCCGCCCGTCTTGGCGAGGATGCTGCAGTGCTTCTGAATGAGCTCATCCTTCTTTAGATAGACCGGGATGTTACGGCCATCGAGCGTGCCGATATGAATGCCGTTGGTTCTGAGCCCGAGGGTGTCCATGACAAAGGTCTGGTCAGCCTTAAAGACCTTTGACTCCCGCGGGAGCGTGCTTTTAGGCTGCATGAGGAACCCACGATCATCTTTATAGCCGATGATCTCGACCGTCGCGGTCTTTTCCTCGATATCGAGGATAGAAACGACGCGCCCGAGGATCCAGCCGTCCAATTCGTTCCAGAC
>JAFGKP010000036.1 GCA_016928455.1 Methanomicrobia archaeon | reverse complement strand
ATATCGCCCTTTTCATCCTGAAAATCCCAGGGAACCACGATAACGACATTGCCGACGGCGATCCACTGCCGTCGCTTTAAACGGCCAGGTATACGACCTAATCGCTCAACGCCGTCAACACATTGCACGACTGCGCGCCGACCGCCGAGCATCTTCTCCACCACCCCGAGCACCTCCCGCTTACGCTTCTGCGGTATTCGCACTCGTATTACTTCTTCCTCTTCCTCTGGCGTCTGCACGATCTTCCCCCTTCCCTTACCTTATCAGATTCCGCTGACGACGCTAACAGACGACTCTCCTGCCCGCGTTACCGGGCGAACCCCCCGCGTCGTGACGAAATCTTTAAATGAACGGCGATAATAAGAAAACAAAGGGGTATGGTCATATTAACTTTAAGCATCGTGTCGAGTAAGTCAGTGCTGGTGGAACAAGGAAGGATAAACGAAGCATGACCGGGCGAACGAGGCGGAAAGGTATTTTTGCACGACTGTTTCGTGCACTGCTTTTCAGACGTGCAACGGCAAAGATCGGCATTTACGGGCCACCGAACGCCGGGAAGACGACCCTGGCAAATCAGATCATCCATACGTTCGCGGACGAGAACGAGGACATCGGCACCTCCACGGAGATTCCGCACGAGACGAGACGGGCGGTGCGGCGAGCAGGGATCCTTATCGATCTGAAAAAGCGAACCTTACAGAATCTCGGCCACAACTCCGACGAAAACCCCACAACCTCCTCAGGGCCTGCACCATTCACGCCTGCGGAAGCCAAATCGAAATTGAGGTTGGACATCGTGGATACGCCCGGGCTGGCGACGAAGATCGATTTCCACGATTTCATGGCTTTCGGCCTGGAGGAGACAGAGGCGAAGAAGCGTGCAAAAGAGGCTACAGAAGGGGTTATCGAGGCGATCAAGTGGCTCGAAGATATCGACGGTGTCCTGCTCCTGATGGATGCGACTGAGAATCCCTATACACAAACGAACATCGTGATCATCGGTAATCTGGAGGCACGTGGTATCCCGGTGATTATCGCGGCGAACAAAATCGATCTTGCAGAGGCAGCACCGCAGCGGATTGCAGATGCCTTCCCGCAGCACACGGTCGTTCCCATCTCGGCATTGAAGGGCGATAATATGGACGCGCTGTACCGGGAGATGACGCGGCGGTTCAGGTGAACGCGATGGAAGGGGCTCGAAGTAAAAAGGAGAATGGGTAAATAGCTATGTCGGAAATAAAGATGGATCTGATCTCTGCAGATAAGATAAACGCCATGAGCTCGATGGAAAAGTTACGGTTCGTCCTGGATGGTGTGCGGGAGGGCAATATCGTGATCCTGGAGGGTGGCCTGACACCCGAGGAGCAGATGCAGCTCATCGAGCTCACCATGACCGAGATCGGCGAGGAGTTCCCGGGCATCGAGATCAGTGGCTATCCCGCGAAGCGCGGGCTCTTCAATTTACGGAAGAAGACGCGGCTGACCGTGATCGGGCCGGCGAACGTCATGCGAACCATCAAGAAGGATAAGGATCTGATCAGCACGATCGTCTCGGCAGTCTGAGTGAATGAGTGAATGAGTAGTGAGTGAGTAGTGTGTGAGTGAGCCAGCGAGCGGAGCGGGAAGATGCACAAATGCCTGAAGTGCGGGAAGATCTTTGAACGACTCACGGATGCAATGCTGAAGGGCTGTCCGGATTGTGGTGGCAAGCTTTTCCTCTACCTGCGGCCCGGCGAGGAGTTGAGTGCGGCCGAGCTGGTGAAACGGATTGAGGTCGATGAGCCTGGGCCTGTTGAGCTCGAGCAGATCGAGAGCTTACGGATACTGAGTCCAGGCGTATATGAATTGAATCTGAACGCTCTGCTGGAGCGGAAGGAGATTGTTATGCGGATAAAGAAGGACGGCAGCTACGTGGTTCCGCTCTCTGCATTGTTCAAACGGAAAGGGAAACAGTAAAGCGGAGTTACCTTACTCGAATCCCTCATGCTCTCGTTCGACCTGCAACGATTCAGCCTTCCAGAAATCTCTGTCTCGTTTCGGGTCAACGATCGGCATGAGCTCTTTGGGATACGGCTCTAATAACGTCTGAGTCAGTGTAAACGCGTCATCGAATCGTAGCGCGTAGGCGTTAAGCAGCTCGAGCAGACAGAGGAAACAGATCTTATTCTGGCGATAATCATCAATAACGCCTGCGAAGAAGGCCCGCTCCTCGTTCTTGAGCAGCTTGGCATACCGACGCGCAAAGAGCTGCTGAACTGCCTGGATCCTGGATTCCGGTGTCTGATGCAGGCTAAAGAGCTTCCTGAGCACCGTGAAATAAGCAGCGAGAACAGCATCGATAGCCATTCCCGCACTCGTACTGAGCACATCATCCAGCTCGCTGAGAATCGCCGGGCTGTAGGCACAGAATAAAAAGTGGTTCTTCTGATGAAACGCGTGCAATGCGGCAAGCGACCGCTCGGCTGCTGTGCGCCGGAAGTCCGCGAAGGTGAAGAGCTGCACGAGAAAGCTGTGCCTGATCGTTTCGTTGCGTAAGCGATCGTCCTCCTCAGCGGGATAGCCCGGGTAGGCGTACATGACCTGCTCGGCAAAGAACCCGCTGCCACGTTCCTTCACCGGCGCGCGCTCGACACCCGCATAGACTTTGATGCCGCGCAGCCCAATGGTGGGCGATTTCGACTTGAAGATGAAGCCATCGACTGCAGGGAGCGAGCGGATAAATGTGGTTGTGAAGCTGTTCATCTTCTCTGTAATGTCCTCATGTGTCTTCGGCTGGATCAGCCGCTTCTCATTACCCATTTTAATGATCCTGATAGGATCACGGGGAATACCGAGTCCGATGGCAACCTCGGGACAGACCGTGATGTACTCAACATACGGCTCAAGCTCACGCACGATTTTGCACGGAATGACCTGCCCGTCGTACCGGACCTTCTCGAATTCGAGGCATGCACTGACCACAACCACCGGTCTCGGAACTCGCTCCATACTACTCCTTCCTTTTCTCCTTCTTCTAATGAGGATTTTGATTAAGTGTATCTAAAGCCACCTAAAATCTTTCTCCCGGAATTTTCCATCTTTTTTGGTTCTATTTTTAGGTTTT
>JAFGKP010000035.1 GCA_016928455.1 Methanomicrobia archaeon | reverse complement strand
ATCGGCACCATGGAGCTGAAGTCCAGAAACTTCATCGAGGCGGTCGAGCATGCACTGGAAAGTGAGAAGCATCTTGTGATTACCGTCCATCAACGCTCAACGCAGGAGCTGGTGCAGCGCATACGAGGAACATTCGAGATCATGGAAGTTACCGAAACGAACCGGGATGAACTGCCTGCCATCGTCATGGCTGCTTTGCGGAATAGCATCAATTACAAGAACCGAAGCTCAAACGAACCATCATGACGATCCTGTGTAAAGGATTGCGATTATGAATTGTGTCCTTGATTTACCGCTCGTCAGGTTGTGCAATGCGCCTGAAGATCGGTATCGGCATGCGTTTATGCCGCGATCGTTCCGTCATTCGTCTCACTCGCGCCACCAACTCAGGATCACACTCGATTTGGCTCATTTCCGCATCGCCACGTTCCAGCAGGGTGAGGATACGATCCAGCATCGCGTAGCTCATGCCAATCTCGCCCTCGTCCGTTTGCCCAGCCCAGAGACCAGCACTTGGCGGCTTCTCGATGATCACTCGTGGAATCCCGAGCACCGCGGCGAGCGCGCGCTCCTCAGTCTTCAGGATATCGCCGAGGGGCAGGATATCCGCAGCGCCGTCGCCGTACTTCGTGAAGTATCCGATCGTGAGCTCGCTTTTGTTCCCGGTGCCGACGACCAAGTAGTTTCTCGCGTTAGCGACGTAATAGAGACAAATCATCCTGAGCCGCGGTTTGAGGTTCGCCACTGCGATATCTGCTTTTCGTTCTGCAGCGCCACCGGGTAGTTCTTCACCTTTAAGAAGTGTGTGGAACGCGGTAAAAATGTCAGAAAGATCGAACTCCTGCGTCTCAATGCCAAATTGCGCAGCCACCAATCGTGCATGCGCAACATCATCTGGTGGAGAATTGCAGGGGAGGATCAAGCCGAGCGTGGTATCAGGAAATGCGCGTTTGCAGAGCACCGCAGCAACTGATGAATCAAGTCCGCCACTCATGCCCAGGACAACGCCCTGTGCGTCAGCCTCACTTACGCGTTCTCGTATCCAATCGCTGATGCGCGCTGCCAGCAGTGAGGGTTGCATCCCTATCACCCGTTTCTAGATTTATACCGGGAGCTACAAATAAGTTAGTGTGGCGTTTTTTTTAAAAAAGATGATGAGAGCGAAGGGCTTGATCGCACTGCTTCCCATAAAAGGAACGATTGCTGCGGAAAACTCGCTCTTCGGATTCCTCTCGTCTTCTACAGGTATTATTCAGGCGATTGAGGATGTAGAACGGCGAAAGCGGATCAAAGCGGTTATCTTCGAGATCAATTCGGCTGGTGGCACGCCCTTTGCTGCGAAAGAAATCGCAACACGGATCAAAGCGATGAAGAAGCCCACGATCGCCTGGGTACGGGAGTACGCGACCTCAGGCGGCTACTGGATCGCGAGCGCCTGTGATGAGATCGTCGCGGACGAGTTGAGCACGCTGGGCAGTATCGGGGTGCTGAGCATCAGACCGGATATTGGTGAACTGCTGAAGAAGTTTGGGGTCGATATCGAGACGTTGAAGACAGGTATCTACAAGGGCCTGGGACTACCATACGAAACGCCCTCAGAGGAGGAACGTGCGCTGCTGGAAGCGGAGCTGGAGGAGATAAAGGAGTACTTCCTGTCGGCGATCGCCGCGAACCGGGGGCTGGACGAGGGGACACTGAAGGAGTTGGCCACGGCGAAGGTCTATCTCGGCCGCGAGGCGAAGGAGATCGGGCTAATAGATTATCTTGGCGGCAAGGATACCGCCGTCGCCCGCGCAAAAGAGCGCAGCGGGCTCAAGCGCGAGAAGATCATCTCATACGATGAGCGCAGGCGTAAAGGCGTTTTGCGACGGCTGATCGAAGAGCTGCTCTGGTGAGTCGGTTTCTGATTGTGCATCAATGGCAGGTTCAATACGGCTCCCGATCGCCCCACGATTCTTCCGCTTTACCTGTCTCTGCCCGGTAGGAATCAGAGGCGCTGTGAACCTGCTCTCGGTATTTCTTACGCCACACTTCAGTCTCCTTCATGAGCTCTTCTTTCGCCGTGCGTTCAGCCTCGTAACGCTTCTTCCACGCCTCGACCGTCTCAAACGCCTCGTCCGCGAACATAGTGCGGCTCTTGGCTTCCCAGAGCGCCTTCTCGTAGCGATCCCGTGTCGTTGCGAGGTCCCTAGAGACCTGGCGCAATTTCACGAGCGAGCCCACTAGACAGGCCGCGAGAACAAGTGCCATGAGCTCCGGAATCATTGTTGCGGCACCACCCGTGATTGAGAATTTACTACGGGCATCCGAACAGTCCATGGTAAAGCTGCACTTCGCCCAGCTCTTATTCGCCGCCAGATCGGTCCCCCTGATTTCCGCATTCGTACATCTCCGGTCATCGAGCACCTCATGATACGCTTGAGCTTCTGTTTCTGGTTGAGTGCTCAGTAATCACTAAACCAACCAAATTAAATATGTTGAGCGCACGTATTAATCAGAAAGCGATTTGCGGATGGTTGGCCTGGACTATTTCTGCAATGAGCGAACTGTTGGCGTCGCGGCGCGAGATCAATTCGGAAAGATGAGCGGAAAAACGACGGGCAATGAGCGGATACCATGGGACGAATACTGGATGAAGATCGTCAACGACGTGGCACTGCGCTCAACCTGTTTGCGACGGCAGATTGGCGCTCTGGTAGTTAAAAATAACGTTATTGTCTCGACCGGTTACAACGGCGCGCCGCGCGGCTTTCCACACTGTCTCGATGTTGAATGCCGGCGGGATAAGCTGAATATTGCCTCGGGCGAGCGCCACGAGGAGTGCGTGGGCGTGCATGCGGAGCAGAACGCATTACTGCAGGCGGGCAGGAATGCGGAGAGCGCGACACTCTACGTCAACGCCTTCCCGTGCAAGATCTGCGCAAAACTGATTATTAACGCGGGCATCAAGCGCGTGGTGATCTCGGGCGAGTATAGCGATCGAGAGGGGCTGGCATATCTGGAGCAAGCGGGTATCAGACTCACGTTTCTTTAAACGATGTAACGTGCTGCGGACAAGGGAATGAACACCAATCGATCTGAACGCACGCAGCAGAAGCGTGATTTTGAGACCTACGCAGAGCTGGAGCGCGTAATAGAGGAGCTGAACGAGTCAGTGGATGCGATCATCGTGGAAGGCGTGCGAGACAGAGAGGGATTACGGGCGCTGGGGATTACCAAGGAGATCCTGCTGTGCTCGACGAAGCCTGATACCGCGTTCATTGATGATCTCCGCAGCAGGTACAAGCGAGTCGCGATTCTCACTGACTATGACCGCGAAGGAAAACGATTCAATAAGCGACTGACCGTGCGACTGGAGCATGAGGGCATCAAGGTTGAAACGACGTTCCGCGGCAGGATTGGGCGGATTTTAGGGCTACGCGGCATGAGGGATATCGAATCGGTGAACGCACTCAAAAAGAGACTTCTTTAACGCCCAGGGTCTCCAGCATATGCCTGAGCTGCCGCACACTGAGCTGGCCGGGTGCGAAAGCCTGCTCGCCCTCGAGATAGCCGTAGGTCAAGAGCGAGCCGTAAAGTGGTGCGATAACGCGCAAATGCCGCCCGAAGGACCCCATGCCGATCATCGCGATGCGCTTCCCTTCACGGGTGAGCTCATGGGTGAATTCAAGCAGCATCAGCGTATCGTCGAGCGACCTGGGCGTGAGGGCGATCTTCGCGATACTGCCACCCCGCTCGTGCATGCAGGTAATGATCCTCAGGAGTTCGTAGCGAGACCGCATGCCGACGAAGTCGTGGAACGAGCAAATGACTGGCACGCGACGCTCGCGCGCCGTTGCGATCACCTTCTCTCGTTCTACAGCGGCGGAGAAGAACTCGACATCCACCGCATGAACCTCCACGGCATCGAGAATACTGCGGAGCAGCGCGAGCCGTTCGTGTTCGGTGCCCGAGAACGCGCCGCCCTCCTCCCGATTTCGGTTTGTGACGATCACCGGGAGCCGGAGTGTATCGAGGAATTCGGTGATTCGCGCGATGCGCTGATCCTCCGGCCTCAGCAGGTCGATACGGAGCTCAAGCGCGTCCGCGCCTTCTTCCGCTGCACGTGCTGCATCCTGAGGCGATAAGGTCCGCACTACGGCCACGATTACCGGTGCCCTGTTCAATAAGCTTCGCTCTGGCATTTTTCCTGATCACCACCCGGTATTTGCTGGCTGATAAGAACAAGGCGGTCGGTGTTTTAAGGATATACCTGTGGAGAGAGACGCCCTCAGAAGAAGCTCGAAGCCCGATGAGAGGATAAGAGTATCGTTTCCCGCGCGACTAGGGCTAGCTGAGCCTCCAGCGCTAGCCGTTGATAACCAGAACGGCTCTACGACCGCCCTCGTTCCGTCTCCAGTGCGGTGAGTAACTGGGGTGCTTCGCGTTTATCCGAGGCTCTCGACGAACTCGGCTTCGAGCACGGGCGCGGGCACGATGTCCAGGAACATGATCCCCGCGTCCCGCAGGATATCCAGGAAGCTCGTGGCGTCCTCATGTGAAAAGTTGCATAGCTGAATGAGCTCAGCAACCGGTGAGACCAGAATGGTACTGCCCATCATGGTCGTTCGTCCTTTCGAGAATCGGTTGGTCGCGACATCCCGAATGAACTCGCTGACCAGTTTTGGCGCGCTAGAGCCCGCGATGGTGCCGTTGAGTGCGCTGCGATTTACGTGTCTGAGGTATGCGGCTTTGAAGGTCTCGTAATAAGCAAGCTCAAGGTCGTCGATGACCGTATCGTACTCCTCGATCGAGGTCTGCTGCACGAACGCCTTCAGAAACCGCTTGCCCGCTGCAACCGCGTCCCGCAGCTCCGCTGGGTCGTGGAGCAAGAGCGCGACGTAGGGCTTGATTCGCGTCTCCCACAACTCCATATCTGTGCTCAGCACGGACATATCAGTCCGGTACCGTACCCGGAACCGTAAGATCAGTGCGGCGATATAGGTGCCGAGCGCCTTAGCATCGGACTCCACGAACTCCTGCCCAATCCAGGGTACCATCTCTTCGTCTGTCATGGTACTAAGAACAAGGGGAATGGATGATATTAGGTTACCTGACGCAGCACCGGGATCGAAGAAGTTGAGGCGTTGAATGCCGTGGGTTAAAATGCAACAGAGAGAACCACGAGGCCAGCATAACAGCTAGTGCTCGAAACGTTTTTGGTATGAGAGATACTTAGTAGGGCTTAGTAGGTGGTACTAGAGATGGTCCACATTAGACCGTTTGAAGAAGGCGATACTGCCCGGCTGTTAGCGATCGAGAAGGTATGTCCGCACGGTAACGAACACTGTGCCGTGGGCGTGGACAAAAAATTTGACTTCACTGCGCGCTATGCACTGTATGATAACTGGAACGTTCTCATAGCCGAAGAGGATGACGGTGAAGTTGATGGTTGGATCGGCTGGACAGTGAAGCAGTCGCCAGCGCAACAAGAGCCATACGTCTATCTAGCCGAGGTGATGGTGCATCCGGCGTTCCGGCGCAAAGGAGTGGCTACCACGCTGGTGAAGAACGCAGAGCAGCAAGCACAGGAAAACGGCTCAAAATACCTGTAGTGCTATATCTACGGTCAGAACGACGCCTCGAAAGCGCTGTTTGAGAAACGGGGCTATGCGAGCGTGAGAGCGCTCAAATCGTGTGCACTGACAGCTTATAAAAAAGTGGGGATCGCAGCGGACTATACGATCGAACGCGCTACAATAAGGGATATCCCTGCTGTTGTGCGACTCATTAACGAGTTCAATGCAGGGCGTGCGCACTTCGCACCCTACACGCCAGAAGGGTTCGCAGCTTATCTGAACGGCATCCTCGGATACGGCCTGGAGCAGTTCTGGGTAGCTCATGATAAAGATGCGGAGGGTACTATAGTGGCCTGCGCGGGATTATGGGATTGGTCAGTACTGGCAGAGATGTGCTATACGAAAGAGCCGCGTATGAGGAACGTGATGCGCGCGCTATTAGGATTCTTGAGTCTCTTTGGTCGAGTGCCGAGGATACCTGCAGAGGGTGAGTATTTCAAGGTGTATTTCATGACCGATCACGCATTCAAACCGGATCACGCCGATGCGATGTCAGCCCTTATCGGCTCGTTCAATAACATCGTATTCGATGCCAACCGCGATTTCTTCGTCGCCAATCTGGATCCAGATGACCCACTTGTTTCAGTGCTCAAAACGTTCAAACCGCAGATTGATCTGTGGCAGATATATGCCAAAGCACTCGAGTCCGGAAACGAACTACCTGCGTTCAGCCCCTTCTACGTGGATATAAGGGATTGTATTCTCTGACCGTTCTCGATACTGGGGTGGCGTACAGGAGAAGGGCGAGACTATGACGCGCTCGTCCACCGGTATCCTATCTTTAAATGACTGCACGGCCAAGTGAGAAGAGGTGAAATAGGGAATGACTATCCAGGATTGTATCACCTTTGCGAACCAGAATCCGGTGACCAGTGTCGCGACCGTCGAGGGCGATCAGCCACGAGTGCGGAAATTCCTGATGTGGTTTGCGGACGAGACGGGGTTTTATTTCCATACCGGGACACCGAAAGCGATCTACCAGCAGTTGCGACGCAACCCGAAGGTGGAGCTCTGCTTCTATAATCCAGGTAACGCGCCGGGCGCTGGAACGATGCTGCGCGTGACTGGTGCGGTGGAGTTTCTTGAGGATCTCGCACTGAAGGCGCGGCTCATAGAAGAGCGACCGTTCTTGAAGGCGATCGGGACAGGGCGACCGGATAATCCGCTCTTAGCGGTCTTTCGCGTGCCGCACGGTGAAGCGTGGTTCTGGACAATGGAAAACAACCTGCGCGAAGCTGAGATCGAGCGTATTCGGTTTTGATAGAGACTCGTTTGGCAATCTCTTGAGAATAGATAGAGGAGGTCTCCCGACGACTATCCAGAGCACCTTTGCCGGGTCATCTTCGCCCAGGACCAGTGGAAAGAGCAGTTCAAGGACGAATTCGGGACTTTTGTCCGGGGTGAAGGTGTTGCGGAACCTCTGAAAAAGCAGATGAAAGCAGACCTCATAGTCGCTCAAGACAAAAGGATGGATGAACTAGCGAAAAAGGTAGGTATCCCTGTTCTGCAGCCGGACGAAGCGGATTTAGCGAAAGTCCGGCGGATCTTAGCTCGAGGTGAGTCGCTCTCGAGAATCGTCCGAGAGCAGCGAGATGCCTCGATTACATGAATAGTGCGATGAGGATTTACCTCGATACCTCTGCTTTGGTCAAGAGATACCGCGAAGAAGAGGGCTCAGAACTGATGAATGCGCTCTTCGAGAGCGATAACGAGCTTATCAGCTCATCGTGGACCCTGGCAGAGGCAATAGCGGCGATCAATAAGAAAGTGGTCAAGCAGCAGATCAATACAGAAGAGCGAGATTTTGTCATTGCTGTGCTGTGCTCCTCGCGGAGGTGAAAGGTCATCTCACTCTCATCAAACTCTCTGATGAGTTCATAGACACGATCATAGAGCGGATCTTCGCTCACCACCGTTCCGCGAATGACGCCTTGCACCTCGTTTCCTGCCGCGGATAAGGCGCTTATCAGAGCAGTTAAGGAAGCGGAGTTGCATGCCTTTGACGTTGAGATCCGCGATGAGCGGGAAGCGATGCAAGGACTGCTCGAGTAATTGATTGTTCTCTCTCAACTTTGCTTGTATGTGCGGTGACAAAGAAAAAAAGGATGCAGACTACCTACCGTCAGAAAAAGCTCTCGTTCACGTTGCCGGTGTTCGAAAAGCCCCTACGTTCCCAGTAGCCACGATACGCACTATCGTCGGATAACTCGATCGTTGTGATCCATTTTATCCATTTGTAGCCCCATTTGCTCTCTGCTACGAGCTGGAACGGAAAACCTCGCTCGGGCGGCAGGGTAACGTTGTTCATTCCATACGCCATGATGATCTCGTTATCCAGAACGTACGCCAGTGGCAAAGAGGTTGTGTAGCCATCGTAGGCATGGAATATCACGACCGTTGCATTGGCTGCGGGCTGTGCGTCCTTCAGCACATCGCTGACCAGCACTCCTTCCCAGAGGATCGTGACACTCCAGCCTTCAACGCAATCCAACCTCACTACTTTCTTCTGTGAGGGGAAGTCGTTAAGAATATCGTCATAGGTATAGGCCTGGGGATGCTCGACGAGCCCCGTGATATGAAGCACATAGCTTTCTCGGTCTACCTGCTGTGGACCCTTGATCGAATTCTCCCTGAAATCCGCGATCGATGAGAGATCTTCGCCTTCGTACTCTCTGATCTGAACATAATCCGGGGACTCTTCCTCTTGTTGGATGCAGCCACCGAGTACAACGCTCAGTAACAGGGCAAAGATCAGCAGGCCACATGTCACGAGCTTCGAGCGCGTCATCGTTTGTGAAGTGAAGAGCTACACGTATAAACAGAATAATGCGTAGTTAAAAACGGTACAGTCGCACGTTAACTCCTGGGTTCCGTCTCAGTGGGACGCTCATTCTATTCGCAGACTGTGCGAGACCGCCGCGAAGAAGAGGTGGGAACTGCACGTGCATTCTTACAACAGCAATTCTTGGACTGATGAGCTCTGACCGAAACGCTAATAAGCATAGCGTGTCCTCAATCTCTTATGAGTGTCACGGTTACAAACGTCGTATTTCTCCTGGGGAT